>JALUTC010000090.1 GCA_027058345.1 archaeon
ACTATCTCCTTCCTTTATTATTAGGTCATACCCTGAAAGACCTCTAAGATAATATATTAGTACTTTTTTTATATCTTCAAGAAATACTCCTTTTCTATAGCTTTTCTTTGTTTCCTTTGTATAAGATTGAAAGTATTTTCTACCACTATCAGTATCTTCCTTTAAAATCTTTATCCCATTTAATACCCATTCCTGAAACATTTTTTCACCTAAATCTCTGATAGCTTGTGGTGCATTCTTAAAGTAATAATAGCATGCATACTTATCTATCTGTGAAATTTCCTCAGCATATTTAAACACGATATCTAACTCTTTTTCTCTTAATTCCTTTAAATATTCTATCAAATCGGATACACTCTTTTCCCTTCCTAAAAACAGGCAATATTCCTTTACGTAATGTTCTGCTATTGATTCAGAACCAAAAATCTTTATAAGTTTTTCTTTAATTTCCTTCACAATTATCTTTTTATTTAACCTTTTTTAAATTTTTTACTTAAAACTCAATTCCTCACTTATAATTTCGGCAACCCTTTTCCCAGACTCTATTAATGGTTCAACATTTATTCCAGGTTTTGGTAAATTGTACACTTCAGCAACGGAAATTCCTGATAAGAATAATCCGTCGATTAATTTTCCAGTATATTCAACTATAGCCTTTGAATCATTCATCAGTATTGTCCTGGAACCTTTCCTTCTAATATCTAAATCTTTCTCTCTTTCTTCTAATATTTTAACCGTAACACAATCTATGCCCGTTGCATCTAAGAGGGCGTTTGCCTCGGATACATGTATATCTGAACCTATACTTAATAATGCGCCTGAAACTCTATCCTTACTAAATATCAAATCCAATATATTTACATCCAATAATAGGGTAACATTTCTATCGATTAATATCGATAGGAGTTTAATTGTCAACTCAAAATTTTCGATAAATATCTTTCCATCATATTCTTTGTATCCTACGTTTATATCGTTTAAAAAATCTATAACATTTTCTGATGCAACGAAAATTTTTCGACAATAACTTCTCGATTCCTCATCAAATCTAATGTATTTATCAACTACCGTCACATTATATCCAAGCTTTGATAACTCATTGGCAGCAACTAATCCAGAAATTCCTGTTCCTATAACTAAAACATCGGGAGAGAGATACTTATAATAATTTTTAACAAGTTCATTATATTTTTCAATTAACATACTAAGGCAACTCGCTTATATTCTTCAGGTATTTATAACAATTTATACATAAGCCATGATAAATGTAACAATTCCTACATATTTTCTTGCAACATCTCCTACAAATATATGAGGCTATATTTCTGCGACAAATTTCACAAAAATGTTGTTTCATCTTATATCAGAACAAATTATTTCTGCAACCTTCTTACCTGATAATAGCATTCCTCCAAATATTGGACCCATTCTAGGTAAGCCATAAAGCGTTGCAACTGCCATTCCTGCTACATATAAACCTGGTAAAACTCTTCCTGTCTTTTCCACGACAGCCTTCTCTGCATATCTTGCCATTGCAGATTTTTCGCCGATTAAGTTTATTCCAGCTTTTGGAACTTTTCTAGAAACTATCGATAAAACCTCTGCATCATGTCCAGTTGCATCAACAACGGCCTTTGCTTGAATGAAAAGAGGATCAACATGTAATCCAGACATTATTACCGAGGTCCATTGAATTGCAACGCCAGTAATCCTCAATGGATTCTCCCTAAAAATTACATCTTCAACTGTAACGCCGTGAATTACCTTTGCACCAGAATCTATTGCACCAGTTGCAAGCTTTGCCATTAATTCAAATGAGTCGACAACATATAAATCCCTTTCCTCTGTTTCATAATATCTGACGTTAAAATCCTTTAATACTTCAATTGCTTCCTTTTCAACAACGACTTTGTGAAATAGCATTCCTCCTCCTCCAAGCCCTCCTCCAAATGTTAACTTTCTCTCAAATATAATTGTCTTAAATCCTTTATCGGCGAGATATTTCGCAGCAGTTAACCCTGCAGGTCCTGCACCTACTATTATTACGTCAGCGTTGGTAAATGATGTCCAATCTTTCATTGAATGTTCCAGAATTAGTTTTGAAATTTTATGTTCAAAGAAGTCCTCATTTGATAAATTCCCACCCATATAAAAATATAAAATTAATATAGAATAGATTTATATACTCTGTAACCAGCCCTTTTAGATAATATTTCCACGTTTCCAAAAGTTTCTTCCATTTTTCTCCTAACTATTTCCTTACCCTTTCTCACAACAACTTGCAAGGAACCATTCTTCTTCAAATGATTCTTTGCACCTTCTATTATTGCATATATAACAGACTTTCCAGCAGCTAGAGGAGGATTTGTTAAGATAGTATCAAACTTTTCACCCTTGACAGGTTCGTATAAATTTCCTCTTCTAACTTCAACCAAACCTTGAACTCTATTCCTAATAACATTTTCCTTAGCTAGCTTTATGGCCCTTTTATTTATATCTGTCATTATAACTTTACAATTATACACTTTTGCCATCGCAATACCTATAGGTCCATATCCACAACCTAAATCTAATACATATGAACCTCTTGATATATCTGCAGATTCAATCAATATTCTAGTACCTAAGTCTATTCTTTTGTATGAGAATACACCCTTGCATGTTATAAATTCGAACAGCTTTCCAAGTATCAATGTTCTTATTATTCTATACTCAGGTGGACACTTTGGTTTTTCTGAGAAATAATGCTCAATATTTTCTATATTAATGTTGGACATAATCATTTATAATTAATTAACATTGTTTCTCAAAAAGATTATTATGCAAACATAACAATTTAATCTTGCAATTGTATTATTTTAATATTATGGTAAAAATTTTAGTTGTTGACGATGAAGTTGATATAACTGATACATTAAAAATTTTACTTGAAAGAAGAGGGTTTGAAGTTATAACTGCGAATTCAGGGAAGGAGGCGTTGGAAAAGGTAAAGAAAGAGAAGCCAGATGTCGTATTGTTGGATGTAATGATGCCTGATATGTCTGGTTGGGACGTTTGCAAAAAGATTAAGGAAGATAATGAAACAAAAGACATCCCAGTTATCATGCTTACAATATTGTT
Organism: archaeon; assembly: GCA_027058345.1. Lineage (GTDB taxonomy): Archaea > Hydrothermarchaeota > Hydrothermarchaeia > JALTZZ01 > JALUTC01 > JALUTC01. The sequence continues at coordinate 3,121 of JALUTC010000090.1, forward strand.
TGGAGAGGAAGAGAGAAAAAAGAGTTTTGAAGTAAAGGCAGATGCTCATATAGAAAAACCTATAATAATTGATAGAATAATAGGCGTGATAAATTGGGTGTTGAAGTATAAAAAGAGAATAAAGTGATTGATATGTAGATAATGAAGTAGGTATATGTTCGGAAATATAACATATATTAAACTTATCATCCCTTATATCTTAACTTATGTTAGAAAAATTAATAGGTAAAATACCAATAGACTATTTTTCACTCGTAATTGTAGGACCTCCATTTTCTGGAAAAAGAGAATTCTTAATCAAAGAGACAGTGGATAATTCTAATAGATTTCAAATAATATATGTGACATTAGAGGAAACCCCAAAATATATTTATGAAAGGTTATATAAATTGAAAGCCAATATTAATAATATATTTATAATTGATGCCTCTCCATGGTCTGGAGTTGAGAGGGTTGATTGGATTAAGGAGACAAGAGCTAAGGTAGTGACATCTTCGATATCAAATTTGTTCAAGTTAAATAACGATATCGAATCAATAATGAGATTAATGAAAAAGCCTATTATGTTAATCGTTGATAATCTTTCAACACTCTTCATTAAACATAATCAAGAGTCAGTTTTTAACTTTATTGACCATTTAAATTCTCGAGTGAAGATGAATTATGGTCGAATATATTATTCGTTACATGACGACATTCATGAACCAACAATTATCAAAAGAGTGATTTATATGTGTGATGCTCACGTCAAAATACAATACGAAGAGACAGAGGAAGGGGTTATAAGAAGAATTAAACTCGTAAACTTTAGAAGGTATATAATACCTACTTCATGGAAAAATTTTGTAATTACTGAAGATGAAGGATTCAAAATCGTATGATATAGAAATTAGAAGAAAACTTGTACATATTTCTGGAGCCTTCCTATCGATTGCTTTTATATTGATTTATGATAAATTAATCATAACTCTTTCACTAATTATAATCATTATAATTCTTCTTGTAATCTCTGGAATGTATAAAAAATATGGAGCTTTTAAGTTCATAGAATTGTTTGAGAGAAAGTCTGACCTAGAAACATTCCCAACAAAAGGTGCAATGTTTTTCTTCCTTGGAATATTAATAGTTGCAATAATTTCAAATGTTGAAACACTCGTAATTTCAACACTAATATTAAGTATTTCTGATGGATTATCAACAATAATAGGAAAATTTTTTGGCAGAATGCCTTTACCATATAATAAGAGAAAAACATTGGAAGGAAGTCTCACATTCTTTATAACATCGTTCCTAATATTTTACATATTTTTAAAAGATATTATTATATCCTTCATATTTTCCTCAATAGTAACCTTACTCGAAAGTCTAAATTTGAAGATAAACGATAATTTCATAATTCCTATAAGTGTTATGCTTTTATTAGAAATGAAGCATAAACTATTGTAGTTATCTATTAACAATTCTTTTCACAAACTATCCCTATATATTCTGATAAAAAAGATATTGGAACAAAAAATAAGATGCCATTCTTATTCAATCCATATATTTTCAAGACTTTAAACCCATTCATATTCAATACCTTTATAATCTCATACAACGAATAAAATCTAGTCCATACTCTATATCTCTTACCAAATATATATCTATGAATATACCCCTCTCCCTTAATAATCGATCTCAATACCTTCCTAATACTCAATCTTTTTATATTATTAATTATATAAAATATATTATATTTATTTGCAACCGTAAATATAAATAATCCTCCCTTTTTTAATACCCTGAAAATTTCTTTCACAGAATTCACAATGTTACAATGATTTAATGCACCAAATATTGAGACAACAATATCGATCGAAGAATCTTTAAATGGCAATTTCTCAGCATCTGCAAGGACGCATATTGATTTTGTATTCTTCTTAAACTCTAATAATAAGCTTTTCGAAATATCTAAACCTATAACCTTCCCATACCTGGCCATCTTGTAAAAATGATATCCATCACCACAACCAATATCTAAAATAATCTTGGACTTCCTCATTTCACTCAGAATAATCTTCCTTTCTAAATTTCTCATTCTTGTTTTGTATAAATCCTTATATATACTTCCTAATGCCTCGTAATACCTTTTTATACTTAACTTCCTATAATCTATTACCACAAAAATTTCTAAGTAAATTAACATGCTTAGATTTTTCTCAAAGATAAATTTAATCTATATATTATGGCAAGTGTAAATACAATCTTATTATTTAATTTTATTGCAAACAACTTTATCATAAGAAACTTCTTAAAAAGCTTAAACCAATATTGCGAGAACGATAAAGGAAATAGATTAGAAATATGCTTAGAACTATATACTGGTGTTAGAAAAAACTCCTGCATTAAGTGTAAAATGTACTACAAAATGGTTAAATATTTTATAAAAATTGCTTCTATATCTTTTGGTGCAAAGGAAGAAGAAATAAAGGAAAGGTTTAAAGATAGATATTGGAGAAGAGGCTTAGCATCAGTTATAAAGGGTATTGCATTGTTCGGTGTTACAAAACCGTTTACACCAGGAGCTCCCTTCCAAATTGTCTGGAATATAACAAGGAGATGTAATTTAAAATGTAAACATTGCTACGAAGATGCTGGTAAGAATGATTTCGAATTAAATACAAAGGATGCAAAAAGAGTCATCGATATTCTATCAAGAGCTGGAGTTGTTATATTGGCATTTTCCGGCGGAGAACCATTGATTAGAGAAGATATATACGAATTGATTAATTACGCATCAAAAAAAGGTATATATACTGCGATTGCAACAAATGGAACATTACTGACAAAGAAAAATGTTGAAAGGTTAAAAAATGCAGGATTGGGTTTTGTTCAAATTAGTCTGGATGGTTTGAAAGAATTTCACGAAGAATTCAGAGGTGTAAAAGGGATTTACGAAAAAATATTGGAAGGAATTAAGAATTGTGTTGAAGCAGGGTTATTCACAGAAATTGCAACAACCGTTACAAAAATGAACTTAAACCAAATACCAAAAATAATCGAACTTGCAGATAAATTAAAGGTTAATTGGGTAATGCTCTACAATTTCGTACCTGTAGGGAGAGGTAAAGCAATTTTAGAAGTGGATTTAGAACCTGAAGAAAGGGAAGAATTGTTGAGATATGCATTTGAAGAAACAAATAAGAGGAAAAATATCGAAATTTTATCAACAGCTCCACAATATGCAAGAGTCGCATTACAATGTGTAGGTGAAGGTATAATTCCAACACATTTCTATAATCCAAACCTAAAAGGTAGATTGAAATCCTTAGCAGAATTCATCGGAGGCTGTGGTGCTGGAAGATTTTACCTTGCATTAGAACCAAATGGTGACATATATCCATGCGTTTTCTTCCCTAGGAGCAATAAATATAGAATAGGAAATATTCTGGAAGATGATTTCGAATCCTTATGGATTAACAACGATATATTAAAAGAGTTAAGGAATAAAGATATATTAAAAGGAAGCTGTGGCACATGCAATTATAGATACTATTGCGGAGGATGTAGAGCGAGAGCTGTTGGTTACTTCAATGATCATTTAGCACCAGATCCAGGATGCATAAATAATAAAAGATACTGGGAAGAATTAAAAAGCAAAATATTTGTCAAAACTGTTACTTAAATTTTTCCAATATTTTCTTTGGCTTTATCTTATTTAGGTCAAATCCTAATTCCTTAGGTGATATTCCTAAAGCCAATCCTAGAATTTGCGTATAATGTATAACCGGTATATCATAACTTATCTTTTCCTTCATTCTTATCTCCAGCTGCCCCATTTCATATTGCAAATAACATGCTGGACAAATTGTAATCAAACCATCAACACCTATATTTTTTAACTCTTCCATCTTCCTCTTCAATAGTTCAATCGATACCTTATCATTTATACCCCTTGCATAATTGCCGCAACATAAATATTTCGTCGTATATCTAACGGATTCAGCTCCTAATATTTCTACTAGTTCGTCAAGTTTTTCAGGTTCTATAGGATTATCAAAGTTCATATAGGTGCTTGGTCTAACTATGTGACATCCAACATGAACTGCAAATCTGAAATCCTTTAATTCATTCTTAACCTTCTCTCTTATCTTTTCCTTTCCGATATCGTTATACAGCACATGAATTACATGCTTAACATTTGGTATGTTACTTAGCTCAATGTTGAAATTCTCTTTTAGAAAGTTGTTTATTTCTTCCTTCTTCTTAGAATCCTCTTCCAATACCTTTTTTGCATGAATTAAAGAATTAACACAGCCGTTGCACATTGATACAATATCGAGATTATACCTACTTGCAATTGCTAAATTGTATGCCGCCATTCTAAGCCAGGTCTCTTCAGATATTGATTCGAATGGAAATCCGCAGCATATAAAATCATTCATATATTCCAATTCAACTCCCAATTCCTTAAAAACGTTTCTTGTAGATATCTCATAATTCAATAGTTTAGCAGGTATGACACATCCCAAAAATAATGCATATTTCATACAACATCACCTATCCTAATAACTTATTTAAGCCAGTTGATTCTATTATTTTTTTAGCAGCATCCTGACTTATTTTTGGCTTAGGTAATCCCATTGTCTCTCTCTTTTTTAAAATCATGCCCGATAAGGGCTCACCCCTTCCTCCATATGCTCCGGTTGAAATTCCCGTAGAATATATTGCTTTAAATAATCCAACATATTTCTGTGGTTTTTTTATTCCTCTCCTAATTGCTTCTTCATATAATTTGAAGAATATCTCTGTTATCTTAACGTTTTGTGGACATTTCTCCATACATAAGAAGCACTCAATACAATACCATATCTCTTCCATTTTCAATACTTCCTCTATTCCCTTTATCTTTAACTCATTTAGAATTCTTCTTGGATTAAATCTTGTATCTATTCTTGCAACTGGACATGTTCCAGTACATGTTCCACATTGATAGCAGAGAAGTGCATTTAGTTTTTTGACTTCTTCCTTTATATCCAATACATTCACCTCCATATTTTTTTCATATCAAATTCACATTCAAAAGATAAAGCACCGGTTGGGCATAAATCTACGCACTTCCTACAACTTATACATAAATCCTCATTATGTTTAACACTACCATATCCAGGCAATCCTTCTGGAACCTCAACATAACCTTCCAAATCTTTAACAGCGATTTCCATTATCAATTGATATATTATGGCTCTTTTCCAATAAGTTTTGGATAAATCTATTTTCTTTATCATTGATAGGTCAAATTTTCTTTCAACGTCATATGCACCAAGTGGACAATTTTCATAACATGTTAAACATGCTATACACTTACTCTCATCATATTTTACGCTTCCAAAAATGAAAAATGTATTTGGTAACAATATTTTTTCAGGATTTCTCTTCGCAATTTTCTTTATGCATTCAAAGAGTTTTTCAAGATTGTTTAATTTAACTCCTTCTTTCATTTTTCTCACCTGGTAATTTTCATTGGTATCTTCATTTCCTTCACTCTTAAAGGATTTGGTCCTAATTTTCTAGCCCTTTCAACCATCATCTTCGCAACTTCTGCAAACTTCTTAGCCTCTGGTGCTGGTATCCAGAATATTTCCAACCTCTCAGAACCTAATCCTATTTTATCCAAGATATTCTTTACAAATTTTACCCTTTTCTCAGCCTTTAAATTTCCATCAACATATGCACAGCTTCCTGGCTCACATCCTCCAACATAAACTACATCTGCACCTTCCTTAAATGCCTTTAATATATATGCTGGATCTATTGTTCCAGAGCATGGTATTCTTATAACAAATACATTAGGTGGATACTTCAATCTAGATGTTCCTGCAGCCTCACTTGCAGCATATGCGCATTGCTTACATGCAAAACATATAACTATAGGCTCATCCTTGAACAATTCCTTTGCAGCTTTAATTATACCTTCTATTTGAGCAAATATCTGATCCAATTCATAATTTCTCCTCATAACGGCCCCAGTTGGACATGCTCCAGCACATGCACCACATCCTTGACATTCTATTTCTGATACTTTGGCCTTTCTTCCTTTGTATGTCTCATATACTTTAATTGCTCCATAAGGACACATTTTTTGACAAATACCACATCCTATACATAATTCCTCATTAACTTCGGCCTTGTTTAAAGTTATTTCAATTTCACCTTTTCCTAATAATGCCATTGCTCTAGCAGCTGCAGCTGAACCACTAGCAACAGAATCGGGAATATCCTTAGGACCAGATGCTGCACCTGCTATAAATATACCTGCGGTTACCGTATCAACGGGACCAACTTTTGGATGTAATTCCTTAAAGAATCCATCCCCACTCAATGTTATTCTTAGCTTATCCGCCAATTCTCTTGCATCTTTTCTTGGTCTAAGAGCAGATGCGAGAACAACCAAGTCAGCATTTAATTGTATCTTTTTTCCAAGTAATGTATCCTCAACAATAACAGTTAAACTTTTATCAGGGTTTTCTCTAATTTCTGAAACCTTTCCCCTAATAATTCTTAATCCCAATTTTTGTATATCTCTATAATATTCCTCGTAATACTTCCCTGCTGCTCTTACATCCATGAAACACATATAAATCTCAGCATTTGGATCAACGTCTGTTAATATCATTTTTGCATGCTTCAAGCTATACATACAGCAAATCTTCGAACAATAGCTAAAATATCTTTCATCACGAGAACCAACACACTGTATGAAAACATATCTCTTCGGCGGTTTGCCGTCTATTATCAATTTTCTAGTTCTTTTATCAAATCTCGCATCACTAGGTCTCCAAGGTTTACCATGCGTAGGCCCTTCAGGATCAAGCATTCTTGCAAGTTCCAATTGAGTTATAACATTTTTATATCTTCCATAACCATATTCTTCCAATTCTTTAGGTTTCCATTCCTCATATCCCGTTGCAACGATTATTGCACCAACCTCCAGCTCTATTTCTTCAGGCTTTTGTTCGAAGTTTATAGCACCGGTTGGGCATACACGTTTACATGCACCACAATTTATACATGATTTTTCATCCCTAACTGGAACTCTTGGGAATTGTGCGGGATAATTTATATAAATCGCAGGTCTATATGTTAAACCTTCATCCCATTCTTTAGGTACTCTAACAGGGCAGACATTAACGCAGCTTAAACATCCGATACATTTATTTTCATCAACATATCTCGGTTTCTTTATAAGTTTAACCTTATAATTCCCAACAAAACCGGATATTTCTTTCAATTCAGCATAGGTTATAACTTCGATTTCTTTCGTAGTTCTAATCTCGTGGAATTTCTTTCCAAGTATACATATCGGGCAATCATCGGTTGGAAATACCTTACCAAGCCTTGCCATGTTTCCTCCTAAGTGTGGCATTTTATCAACAAGATATACCTTATAACCGGCTTTACCCAAATCTAATGCAGCCTGAATTCCTGCAGGACCTCCTCCCAAAACTAAGACGCTTTTCTTAACCTTAACCCTTATGGTTTCAATAGGTTTATGTTTTAAAACCCTATAGATACCTCCAGCTACCAAAACCTTTGCCTTATCCGTAGCTTTTTTGGGATCGTCATAATGTACCCATGAAACGTGTTCTCTCGTATTTACATTTTCATGGAAAAATGGATTTAATCCGGATTCTTTGAGAACCGTTCTAAAAGTCTCCTGGTGTAATGTTGGTGTACAATGAGAGGTTACGACTCTATTTAGCTTATATTTTTTGATAGCTTCCTTTATTTGATTTCTACCTGGATCTGAGCATAGGAACATATTTTCTTCGGCAACAACTACGTTTGGTAATTTTTTTGCATATTCAACAACTTCCTTTACGTTAACAACACCACCGATATTTTTACCACAATGACATTGGAAAAAACCTATCCTTAACTCTTCGTTTTCTTTTTTCATTTTTTATCACCTATTTTTAATATTTAAAATTTTATTATAAAAATCAATCATTTTTTTATGTAATCTTTTATAATCGGCGTTAACAACCTTTATAATTTCTAATCTATCTTCCTCCAACCCTATCTCCTTTAATATTCTCTTACAAATACTTGTGAGGAGCGTTGCATAATTATTCCCTTTTATATAATGACACCCATTGTCCAAACAACCTATTAATAGAACACCATCTGCACCTGATGAAAATGCCTTAAATATATCCAAAGCTCCAACCCTACCCAGACATGGAACTGGAATTATTAAGAATTCCTCAGGATACTTTAATTTATTTAAACCTATCATATCCAATGCTGCATATCCACATTCATAACATACGAACGTTGCTATCTTCACATCTAAATTTGCAGAATTTACTATTGTATCAATATATTTCAACATCTCCTCCGTACTGTAACCATCCAATTGAGCAGCACCTGTTGGACAATTTGCAACGCAGGTTCCACAAGATTTACAATTCTCTTCAAGTACCGATGCCTTCTCACCCTCTTCTGTTTGTATCATTTCGATTGCACTGTGAGGACATAATTTATAACATATCCTGCAACCTATACATAGAGATTTATCAATTTTACTTCTACCAATAAAGCTTATTCTTGGTTTTGAGATTTCATTTATAATCTTCTTTGCAACAGCTTTTGCTTCCATTATACATTCATCTACATCCTTTGGTTCAGATGCTGCTCCAACAATATATATTCCTCTCTTACTTGTTTCTACACCTCTTAATTTTGGATACAATTTCTTAAAGAAATTATATCTATCCGTTTCTATATTTAATATTTGTGATAAAATCATATTTGTTTCTGGTGCTTTTAAAGCTGATGATAATACTAGATAATCAACATCGTACTCTTCAATAACATTTTCCAATGTATTTTCAATACTTATTTTTAATTTTCCATTAACTTCATACACGTTTGAAACCTTTCCTCTAATAAATTTTATACCTAACTCTCTCGCTTTCTTAAATAGTTCCTCAGTTTTCCACGTAGTTCTTATATCCATGAATCCAACATATACATCGTTTCCCATCTCCTTTAACGTTATCGCATTCTCCAATGTATACATGCAACATATTCTCGAACAATAGCTAAAATGCTTTTCATCACGAGAACCAACACATAATTGCATGAATATTTTCTTACCGCTTATCTTCTTACCATTTCTTATCATCTCAGATAATTCCAATTGTGTTAAAACATTATTACCATTATACTTTAAATATGGAATATCGTAAGGTTTCCATTCCTCTATACCTGTAGCCAGTACTATACAGGAAACTTTCTTGCTCATTATCTCTATTAAATTATCCTCCCTTCTTAAAATTGTGACATCATAATCTCCAAACTTTCCACTCACTCTTACAACTTCCGCATTTGTAATTATCTCTGTTTTGTTTAACCTTTTCAAAATATCATTTATCAATTTCTCTCCAGGAATGTTATATGGATATATGTTTGGTAACTTTTTAACAATTCCCCCTATCTCATTACTCTTCTCAACAATATAACATTTTATTCCAAACTTCTCCAAACATTCTGCAACCTTTAATCCAGAAATTCCAGAACCAATTATTAATACGTTGGTATTTTTTGGAGGGCTTTCCTCTCTATATTTCATTCTCGTTATTCTCATTTTCTCAACAGCAGCCTTTATCTGAGCTTTAACCTTTTCAATTAATTTTTCACGATTTTCATGTACGAAGAATGCATGCTCCCTTAGATTAACGATCATGAATGGTATAAATATTTTTCTATCCAATAATTTGTTTGTAAATGTAACCTCATGCATCTGAGGAGAACATGCTGCAATTATTAATTTGTCATACTTCTTTAAATTATCCCAAGGTTCATCTCTTATACAAATTGCATTCTCAACAACAATTTCTACATCATTTCCTATACTTTGCTTAATATTTTTAATCTCCTCATCGTTTAAATTTATCACTCCATTACATTTACAAATCAATATACCTATCATTTCTACCCCCTACCTAACGTTTAACAACTATTTCCTTTAATATTTCAGGCCCTATGATATCGTAAACTGTTCCTATTGATGATATCACACTTTCAGGCACGTCCATGATTCTGTTTGCACAACCGGAAGATTTTACATATACACCTGACTCTTTAACAAATCCGTATTCATCAACCTTAACACCTAACATATCCAATATCTTCTTCGAATACCTGTTTGGAATTAAGGCAGAAGAAAGAACTACAAGATCGACATCGTATTCTTCAACCCTCTGTTCCAATGTGTTTTCGACAAATACTTTAAGCTTATCATTTTCAATAACTATTTCACCAGGTCTTCCTCTTATAAATTTTACACCCAATTCTCTACTCTTATTATACCAAAATTCATAAAACCCATAACTTCTTATATCCATAAATGCTATATATATATCTATGCTTTCATCAAGCTCTTTTAACAATATTGAATGTTTCAATGCATAGTTACAGCATATCTTTGAACAATACTTATATCTTTTCTCATCTCTTGAACCAACACATTGTATCATAAATATTTTCCTTATTCTCTTACCATTAATTTCTAAATGTTCCGTAGCTCTGGATAAATGATATGCAAGTTCCATTTGTGTTATAACAAAAGGAGACTTTCCATATTTATATCCAACAATATCATATGGTTTATATTCTTCAAATCCAGTCGCAACTATAATTCTGTCAACTTCTTCGTAAAATTCTTTCTCCTTATCGTTTAAATTTATCGCTCCAGTTTCGCAAACATTTATACATTTACCACACTTGTTACAATTTTCAATATCAATAACATACGAGTGCGGAATTCCATTATTGTTTATGTAGATCGCTTTTCTCTTTCCATATCTTTCATCGGAAACTTCAACATCGCATACATCTTCGCACCTCTTACAATTTATACACTTGCTTTCATCCACAAATCTCGGCTTCTTCTTTATCTTTACCTTAAACTTTCCATTTATCTCTTTAATCTCTTCCACTTCAGATAATGTGTAAATTTTGACATTTTTCATCCCACATATTCCAGACCTATATATACATTTCCTTATACCTGATAAGTTATGCAACGATTCTACACAATACGTGCAATCGTGTGGAAAGCTTGGAAAATATTTATATAAATACAATGCATTTCCTCCTAAAAATGCTTCTCTCTCAACAATTATTGCTTCGCAATCACTTTCAATTAA
>JALUTC010000091.1 GCA_027058345.1 archaeon
GGAACTGGTGCTGATAGAATAAAAACGATAAACGTTTCAACAATAGCAGCAATCGTTGCAAGCGCCTCTGGATGTTACGTTGCAAAGCATGGAAATAGAGCAGTAACTTCAAAGGTTGGTAGTGCAGATTTACTCGAAGCTCTTGGAGTTAGAATTGAATTAGAACCGAAGGAAGTTGAAAGGATGATAGAAGAGGTGAGGTTCGGATTCATATATGCACCAAAATATCACGTAGCATTAAAAAATGTTGCAAAAGTTAGAAGGGAAATTGGTATAAGAACTGTTTTCAACATATTAGGCCCATTATCCAATCCTGCAAATGTTAATTCTCAATTACTAGGAGTATTCGATAAAAGGATTATGAGAAAAGTAGCAGAGGTTTTAAGAAAACTTAATGTAAAGAGGGCTCTCGTTGTACATGGTGCTGAAGGAATTGATGAAATTTCCATAACAGATAAAACGTATGTAATTGAAGTTTCAAAAAATAATCTGGAGGAGTATGAAATAGCTCCCGAAGATTTTAAATTAGAGAGAGGAAGTGTTGAAGAAATACTTGGAGGTGACTTAGAATATAATAAGGCTGTTGCTCTCAAAATATTAAAGAACGAGGACAATTCTTCAAGGAAAGATTTCGTGTTGATAAATGCTGGCGCTGCAATTTACGTTGCAGGTAAGGCTAGAGATTTACAGGAAGGTATAGAAATAGCGAGGAATACTATTGAAGAAGGTCTTGCATATAAAAAGTTAAGAGAAATTGTTGAATACTCTAAGAAATTATAATTTTTCTATAATTAAGAAATTCTTTCCCAATATTTCATATTCTATATTAAATCCCAACGTTTCTATAGTATTTATGATTTCGGTTGTCGTTCTATATTTTATAAACGATTTATTTAAGGAATTAAAAAATTCGTAAATTGTTTCGTTGAAATCTACCAAATCAGGGAAAATTTCTGAAAATATTACCAACTTTCCTCCCTTTTTTAAACACTTCATCATGTTGCTTAACGCTCTTGGTAACGATTCGATATATTCGAGAACCTTTGTACAAATCACGTAATCATATCTCTCCCTAGCAATTATTTCTTCAATTGATATATTTCTAAGTATAACATTTGATATCCTTCCTCTTTTTACACGATTTTTTGCAATCCTTATCATTGACTTCGACTTATCTATCCCAACATACCAACCGTTTGGATAAGTATATTTTGCGAAAAAAACTGGAGAATAAGAACCACAACCTACATCCAATATGTATAAATTTTTATCCATTTGAAAATATTCTGATATTACCTCCCTGTAAAGGTTTGAAAAATTTGACGAAAGAAACGAATCTATAAAATCTGCTCCGTGTTCAAAATCGTACAATATTAAAGGATGGCTCTCACTTACTATAAAATAATTGAACATTCTCATTATCTCATCGTAAAACTGTAAATAATCAGGAACTATATAATTATGATTATATTCAACGATTACCCTCTTCAATTCCAATTCATCGTAACTGATTATCTTCTTTAAGGTATTAACATATTTTATTAAAAATATTTTGTTTTGTATACTTGGAATGTTTGGTATAAAATTTTCTTCAAATATTTTATCGGCATATTTTAAAATTCCAAACTTGATTCCTAAATCTATAAAATAAAAATATAATCTATGGAAGTTGTACTTAATCGTTTCCTCGATATATTTTAGCTTCTCCCTTATACTGTTATGTAATAATCTATGCAATGTTCAACCACCTTTTTTCCATATTCCGTTAACCTATAATATTTGTAATTTCCTATCTTTACAACCTCTACCAAACCTAGGCTTATCAATGAGAAATTATCCCTATATCTTTCTCCCATCCCTTTTAAACATCCGAGAACATTACTTGGATCAGATTTTACAGCCTTTGCAATTTCCGATAGGTATGCTACGTTAGGATATATTTTATATAAGTAGAACAGAATCTTTCTTCTTAAATCGCTCCTATTCAAACTTCTAACGATCATGGGGTCTATTAAGTATAGTTTGAAATAATTTTCCTCAGATTTTTCCTTTCTCTTCTCATCAAACATCTTCTTGAGTTCGGCAACATACTTCTTTTCCTTATCTTCCTTCATATTAACCACCATATTTAAACTTTATTAGATTTACAATATGTAAGAATTTTTAATAAGTAATTATAAATTTGTGTAGCTAGATGTGTAGAAATTTTTAAATGGGTAAAATAAAATAAAAAATAAAGAAGGACAATTAAGGGCATTAAAATGATACCTGATGAAGAAAAGAGACGAATAATATTCAATTTGAAGAGTAGCGTTCCAACAATTAGATATTATACTTTGAAAAAGCTTTCGGAAATGGCTGATACAAAACCAGAAATATTCAGTTTCTTAGCATATAATGATGAGATTACATTGGAAGAAATAATAACGTCGATAAAATTCTTAAAGGAATATGATAGGGATGAAATAATAAGACGGGAGGCAAGCATTGCATTGGAAAAAATCCAAGCAATAATTGGTCCAAAGTTTGGTTACGAAGTATTATATTGTTATAAATGTAAAAAATATTTAGATATAACATGGAACTATTGCCCAAACTGTGGTGAAAAAGCACCAAATAAATCTAGCTTTAAAAAATGTCCAAAATGTAATTCTCCTGTGAAAAGTAATTGGAATTATTGTGTTTCGTGCGGATATAAACTTAGAGCAGCTGAGGAAGTATTGTTATGTCCAAATTGTAAAAGGAAAGTTGATAGGTCATGGATTATTTGCCCATATTGTGGATATAGATTAAAAGCGGTCTAATGCTTATATATTTTCCTAAGTATAATATATGCATACAAGGCAGCTCTCACACCAGAATTTATATTAACGACGGCAACATTTGGACTACAACTATTTAACATGCTTAACAATGCTGCAATACCCTTCCCTCCAAAACCATACCCTGTAGATGTTGGAACTGCTATGATAGGAATATCTAATAATCCTCCCAATATACTTGGTAAAGCACCTTCAAATCCTGCAAATACTATAGCTACATCTATATTATTTTTATATATTTCTTTAACAACATCTATAGTTCTATGAATCCCTGAAATTCCAATATCATAAAATTTATAAACATTTTCACAAAACTCAACCAATATTTCATAGGATTCTTCTGCATATCTTACATCAGAGCTTCCCGCAGTTATAATTGCTACTCCACCATTAACTCTTTCAGGAGTATAATCCTTTGACTTTACCTTCAATAATTTACACGTATCATTATATTCGAGGATGAAACCTTTATCTTTAAGAATTTCTTCCAGTTTTTTAAACTTTTTTCTACTAAGCCTTGATACAAAACATATATTGTCATGTCTCATACAGCATTCTATTGCATTGTATAAATCTTTAACACTCTTCTTATATCCATAGACAATCTCTGGAATTTTTATCCTCCTCTTTCTGGATATATCGTAGACAACATTTTCCAACCTTTCAAAATCGAAAAGTCTTATATATTTTTCAACATATTCTTCATCAACCTCTCCCCTCTTGTATTTAATCAAAATATCCCTTATTTCCATAAGTTACTAAACGTTATTAAATATTTTATTTTTATGAGTGCAATCTCTCTATGGTCAAGATTTATAATATTAATCGGAATATTATTTGGTATCATATATGCAGCCGTTGCAGTAATTGGAAAGATATTAGGAATAGGTAGCTTCCTGTTTTATGCAATCCTCGCATCTCTCTTCCTAATATTGCAATACTTATTAGCACCGAAAATCGTCGAATTAACAATGAACGTCAGATATGTGGATGAATATGAAGCACCAAAATTGCATAGAATCGTTGAAGAACTTGCAGCGAAGGCAGGAATACCGAAACCTAAGGTTGGAATTTCTGAAATAGAAATACCCAATGCCTTTGCCTTTGGTAGAAGTGTTAGGGATGGTAGGGTTGTTGTCACAAGACCCTTACTTAGGATGTTGAACGAAGATGAATTGAGAGCAGTACTGGGACATGAAATCTCGCACATTAAGCATAGGGATATGCTTGTAATTACATTGCTATCAATAATCCCAATGATTTTCTATTACATAGCATACAACTTGTGGTGGAGCAGCCTCTTTGCAAGAGAGAGAGGAAATTACCTTGCATTAATTGGAATATTGGCATTTATAATATATTTCGTGACAAATCTTCTTGTATTGTATGCTTCAAGAATTAGAGAATATTATGCAGATTATGGAAGTGTAAAGCTTGGAAATCAACCACATCATTTGGCATCTGCTTTGTACAAGATAGTCTATGGCTCTGCAAAAGTTGCTGCGTATGATGAAGAAACTATAAAGAAATACGAAGCTGTGAAGGCATTCTTCTTAAATGATCCGAGAAAATCTTTGGACGAAATATATGATTTGAGACAAATAGATATTGATAGGAGTGGAACAATAGATATGCATGAATTGATGATGTTAAGGAAGAAGAAAGTAAAGATAAGCTTTGCAGATAGACTGTTGGAATTATTCAGTACGCACCCAAATACATTGAAAAGAATAAAGTATCTATCAACGCTTTATGATAGAGTTTAAATATTCATACGTTTTTTTCCTTCCTTTACATAAATGTAAGAATTCATAGATATCTTCAATTGTATCAATATCCAAATATAAATTCCTTGAAAAATATATAAAATATTTTATTTTATTTTTCTTACAATATTCTAATGTATCGATAAAGCTTTTATTCGTAAACATTATATCATATTTATTGCTTTTTCTGTAAACTAAACTTATTCCATTTCTTCTTGCTGGAGATAATATGTAATCGTAATCTTTTCTAATTTTTAAAACGTTTTCAATATCCTTTCCATCTATTAATGGAACATCCACAGGTAAAAATATGCTTTCACCAGAAGCTTGCTCATTAATTATTTTTAATACATTTCTCAAACCTAGAGAATCTTCCTTTAGAATAATCGCATCTCTTACATGGATTTCTCTATTCGATATTATATATATTTTTTTGGAAATATTTTTAATTGAATATAAAATATCTTCTAGCATACAGATTATTAATTTATATCTTTCTTCCTTACTTAGATATGGAGATAGTCTTGTTTTTCCATTTAATTTAACTGGTATAAATATTGGGATATCATTCATAACGATTTAAACATTTCAACAAGAATCTTGAGCTTTTCCTCACTAATATTTCCTTCTCTCGTATCACAAACGGCACTTCTAAATCCAACAACATCTGGTTCAAGATTTTTTATCAATTCCAAATGTTCCATTCTAAGCTTACCAGCAATTGCAACGATCAAGTTACAATCCTTCGCCCTTTTTACAAATTCCTTTAAATATTCCAATGATAAAAAGTCGAAGAGACATTTACCCCTCTTATTAAACGTATCTATCATTATTCCATCAACCTCATATTTATAACAGATGTTTATCAAATCGATTGGACTTACAGATGAAATGTTTTTATAATCTGCATACGATGCTAGAACTAACCTTTTTCCATCGGTCGCTTTTCTAAGATTTTTAGCCATGATTTCGGCATGCTCCCTTTTTACCAAGAGGCCTGCCTTTATATAATCGACACCTATAAGTTTTAAACAACATGCTGCCAAGGAATAACTACCTGGTTTAAAATCTAAGTCTCCAATCGTGGCGGATATTTCTTTTAATTTTATCTCCTTTCTTATCTCCTCTATTATCCAAGGATAATTTGCACCCAAAGAGCCTTCACTCGGATTCTTAATATCTATAATGTCGATATCATACTTGGCAAGCAACCTTGCTTCTGATAAATCCTTACAACTGACCAATAGTTTCATATAAAAATATGATTGAAACTCGTAAATATAAATCTCAGTTCTTCATAATTTCAACATTGTTAATTCTTGTACTAATTCTTGCACTATACGTAGGTATATCAAAATTGATAATAATTTCAAACGAGGCATATGAAATAAACCTTATAGAAAATATACATTATCAAATAAATAAATTAAAAAATATTAGCAATGATTTTATAACATTTGTCACGAACAATACCTTGTATAATTTGAGCATAACATATAATGGAACATGTTATAACGTTACATTGATATCATCGAATGAATATTTTACAAATTCATGTATAAATAATCCGAGAATTTTCATTCCTATAAATATTGATTGTAACGATATAGATTGGTATGAAATTTTTTACATAAAGGAAAATATTTCTTATAGAGATTACAACATTAACAAATCGAACGATATTTATATATGTAAATTTGCATTATTCGACAAACCTTATATATATTTTAAAACATATGGAGTATTTAACGAGCATTCATTTTATAACATTACGATAATTTCAAACTCAAACGTATATAATATATCGATTTTAAATTGCACAATATTTAAAGGAAGAGAGCTAGTTTCTGATATGTGTTGCCAAAGGGATTTCGTAGAAATTGCAATTAAGGATTTAAACATTACCGAAGTAGAAATATTATCGGAAAGTGATTTTTGTAGGTTAAAATAATTAAACAAATTTTATGAATACAAAGTATATTATAATAACGGGTGGTGTCCTTTCGGGACTTGGTAAGGGTGTAACCACTGCAAGTATAGGACTCATATTGAAATCTAAAGGATTTAGGGTTAGCGTATGTAAAATTGACCCATATCTAAATGTTGATCCCGGATTAATGAATCCTTATCAACATGGAGAGATTTGGATAACAAAGGATGGATACGAAGCAGATTTGGACTTTGGCCACTACGAAAGATTCCTGGATATTGATTTAACGAGCAAACATAATATAACTACGGGAAAAATTTTCTTAAGTGTGTTGGAAAAGGAAAGGAAGGGATACTATTTAGGACAAACTGTTCAAATAATACCTCACGTCACCGATGAGATAAAACAGCATATAAAAAGTATAGCAAAGATGGATAATGCCGAAATACTTCTAGTTGAGATTGGTGGAACTGTTGGTGATATCGAAGGAATGCCATTCTTAGAAGCTGTAAGACAATTAAGGTTAGAACTTGGAGAAAGAAATGTATTATTCATACATGTAACTTTAGTTCCAATAATTAAGGGTGAACAAAAGACAAAGCCTACACAACATAGTGTTAAAGAGCTTAGAAGTTTAGGTATACAACCAGATATTATAATATGCAGATGTCAGGAGAAACTTAACGAAGAGACAAAGAGAAAAATTTCTTTATATTGTAACGTTAGCAAGGAAGCTGTGATTAGTAATCACGATGTCGAAGATATATATGAAGTTCCAATAATTTTGGAAAAACAAGGATTAAGCAAGATAATATTGGAGAAATTAGGATTAAAAGAGAGGTGCAACACGTTTCATAAATGGGAGGAATTTGTTGAAAGAATTAAAAGGATCAAAGATTTCGTGGAAATTGCAATCGTTGGAAAATATACAAAGGTTGTGGATTCTTATATAAGTATTGTCGAAGCTTTAAAGCATGCTGGATATAGCTTAAATCATAAGGTTAAAATCAAATGGGTTTCTTCCGAAGATTTAGAGAAGGATGAAAGTGCAATAAATGTTCTAAACGATGTAGATGGAATACTTGTCCCTGGAGGATTTGGTAAAAGAGGGATAGAGGGCAAGATAAAAGCGATAAGATTTGCTAGAGAGAATAATATCCCCTTCCTAGGAATATGTCTTGGATTTCAATTAGCAGTTGTTGAATTTGCTAGAAACGTTCTAAATTTAGAAGGAGCTAATAGTACGGAATTTGATCCAAATACAAGGCATCCCGTTGTTGACTTAATGCCTGAACAAAGAAATATAAAACAATTGGGAGCAAGTATGAGATTAGGTGAGAGGAAAATACTGGTAAAAAAAGGAACATTAGCATATGAGATATATAAATCGGAAGTTGTATATGGAAGGCATAGACATAGATATGAAGTCAATCCCAAATACATAAGCTTGCTTGAAAGGCATGGAATGATATTCTCGGGAATTAGTGAAGATAATAGGGCGGAAATTCTAGAACTTAAAAATCATAGATTCTTCGTTGCAACACAATATCATATAGAATTTTCTTCAAGACCACTTAAACCAGAACCAGTCTTTGTTGCATTCCTTAAAGAATGTATAAACTATAGGAAGTGGAGAAATGCTGTCAAGAATAAGGCAGAAATTCTCAGGATTGCTTGAAATATTATCCAAACCATTTATTAATTTGAATCCAAACCATATAACATTGCTTGGATTATTTTTTTCATTCCTAACATTTCTCTCATTGTATTATAAAAATATAATTTTGTCAATCATTTTCCTTTCAATATCATCACTTATGGATGCAGTTGATGGATTTGTTGCAAGATTGAAGAAAAAGACATCAAAATTTGGATCGTTTTTAGATTCAAACGTGGATAGATTGTCTGATGCCTTGATATTACTTGGAATAGGATTTTACATAAACAATCTCCTACTATCTTACATTGCATTGATATTCTTTTTCATGGTAAGTTATTCAAGAGCTAAAGCGGAAATATTCTTGAAGAGATTCGATATTGGAATAGCTGAAAGGGCTGAGAGGCTTCTAATAATATTATTCGGATTAATATTGGAAATTTTCATACCGGTATTAAAGTATATATTAATAATTCTTATAATTCTCTCCGTCATAACGTACATACATAGAGTTATTTACGCATATATCTCCTTAAAATAATTATGAGAATAGTTTTCAAAAACTTAAGAATTCTCTATGGAAAAGATTTGGAACTTATAAGGGGAAATATTGTTGTTGAAGATGGGATAATAGTTGAGATATCTGACAAGGATTATAAGGAATCGATCGATATGAAAAATGGCATCGCAATCCCAAGCTTTACAAATGCACATACACATATTGTTGATAGGATATGCTCTGATAAATATTTTTATAATCCTATAGAAAAGATTGTTGGTAGGGATGGTTTTAAATTCAAATGCCTATCAGAAGCAAATTATGAGGAAAAGATTAAAGCGATAAAGGAATGTATATCCGATATGTATAAGTATGCAACACATGTCTTCTGCGATTTTAGAGAGGAAGGATTGCAGGGTGTATTGCTTTTGAAAGATATATTAAAGGATGAAAGATTTATAAAACCTGTTATACTTGGTAGGGTTAATGATATAAATGAGACAGGAAAATTGTTAGAGATTGCGGATGGTTTAGGTATTCCAGATATTAATTTCATGGATTTAAACTCGCTCAAAAGGTTAAGGAATATTTGTAAAGAAAGAAATAAACTATTTGCAATACATTGCTCCGAAACAAGGAGAGAACTCGATTTATGTATAAAATTGATACCTGATTTTTTAATACATTTGACATATGCTGATGATTACGACCTAAACCTAATAGAAAAGTATAAGATTCCCGTGGTAATTTGTCCTAGAGCAAATTCCAGCTATGCCGTTGGAATTCCTAGAATAAAGGAATTGTTCGAAATAACTAAGGTAGCAATAGGAACTGATAATGTTATGATGAATTCGTTGAATATATTTAGAGAGATTGAATATACGTTTAAAGTTGCAAGAGCATTGTATAAGGATTATAAATTCGATGCAAAAGATATTCTTAAAGCTGCAACAATAAATGGAAGGGAGATATTGAAATTAAAAACGAACGAAATTATTGAAGGAAATATTGCAGACTTCATCATATTCAGGAATAAATGTTTCATAAACGATGTTTACCTGGCAATAATTCATAGATACGATTTTTCAGATATAAAAGTTGTTGTTAAGAATGATGAGGTAATTTTCAGATGATATCTAAGAAAAAAGCCTTGGAAATATTAAATTCTGGGATAGAATTCTTTGATATTATTAAGGAATATAATATAAAAAAACCTAGATATGTAACATATTCAAAAAACGTTTTCATACCAGTAACGAATGCGTGCAGAAATAGATGTAAATACTGCTTTTTTAGAAGTGATAAGCCATATATCTTGGATGAAAGGTATGTTATAAATTTGTTCAAGATTGCAAGAAGATATGATTGTAAGGAAGCTTTGTTTACATTTGGAGAGAGAGGAGATTTAGCATCGACTGATATAAGGATGAAACTTAAAGAATGGGGATTCGATGACATAATAGAATATGTTTATCATCTAGCTGAAAAGGCTTTGGAATATGATTTACTTCCACATATAAATGCCGGGGTATTAACTTATGATGAGATGAAATATTTAAAGGAAGTATCTGCAAGTATGGGATTAATGCTCGAAATTGCATCGAAACGTTTATGCAATAAGGGAGAAGTTCACGAACATAGCCCTACGAAACATCCAAAGTATAGATTGCAGGTATTGATAAATGCAGGAAAGTTGAGAATACCATTCACAACAGGATTATTGATTGGAATTGGAGAAACAAACGAAGAAATAGTAAACTCATTATTTTTAATAAGGGCAATTCATAAAAGGTATAAAAATATACAAGAGGTTATAATTCAGAACTTTAAACCAAAGAGGGGAACACCAATGGAAAATGCAAGAGAGCCAAGCATATTCAAAATGCTTAAGGTTACATTTGTTGCAAGATTAATATTGGAAGATATACCAATACAAATCCCACCCAATTTAAATCCCGCATGGGAGTTATTCATAAATTTTGGTGCAAATGATCTGGGTGGAATCTCTCCGGTTACAATAGATTACATAAATCCAGAATCTCCATGGCCAAGAATAGAAGATTTATATGAAAGATTAAAAGAACAGGGCATAATTCTTAGAGAAAGATTACCAATATATGATGAATACATTAAGAAGGGATGGTATTCCGAAAGGGTTGGAAAAGTTTTAAGAAAATACATTAATACATATTCTTAATCCTTTTCTTAATATATTTTTCATTATATATTATAGGAATTTCTTCTCCACATTCTGGGCATTTTCCATTTCTTATTCTAAACTCCAATATATCGAAGCTGTACCTTTTTATTAATAGTTTTCCACAATTATGACAATACGTATTCTCATATTTATGTCCAGGTACATTTCCTATATAAGGATATAAGATGCCTTGTTTCTTTGCATACTCGTAAGCCTTTTCTAAGAATTCTATCCTTGTTGGTTGTTCCTTATATTTATAAGCAGGATAATATCTGGTGAAATGTAGTGGAACGCTTTCTCCAGCATATTTCAAATGATTCTCAACTATATATTCTATTGTTTCTTCATTATCATTCAAACCAGTTACTATGAGGTGTACAACTTCTACATGTAATCCCAATCTTTTAGAATATTCGATATTTCTCCAAACAATATTCACATCAGCTCCACAATACTTCTTGACAACTTCAGGAGAACCTTTAACGTCGAAATTTATTGCATCCAAACCATTTTCTCTAAGAATTTTCAAGGCTTCTTTTGTCATGTAACCATTTGATACATAATCGTTATGCATCCCATACATCTTTGATATTTTAAATACATCTAAACTATATTCAAACAATAATGTTGGTTCATTAAAACTGACAGAAATTCCTTGACAATCATATTTAAGTGCAATTTCGACAATCTTTTCAGGAGGGATATAGAAATGTTCAGGATTTTCAGGAACATATTTTGAAATTTCAAAATTTTGACACCAAGGGCATAAAAAGTTACAACTCCATGTTGAAAATGTTAACGCATATTCTCCAGGATGAAAATGAAAGAAAGGCTTTTTCTCCATAGGATTTGCAGATATTGCAGATATGCTTCCATAAACCATTGTATATAACTTTCCATTAATGTTTTTTCTCGTTTTACAAAATCCAAAGGAATCATTCTTTACAATACATCTTCTCTCACATAATAGGCATCGTACATCATTTCCCAACTTTTCATAAAGAATTGCTTCTTTAATAGTTTTCATATTTAATGTTAGAGATAAAAAAATAAAAAGATAAAAAATATGTTTAAATTTATGGAACGTAGTCGTATACAAAGAATGTTACATTATCTGCTGCAACGTCTTTAAATTCTAATCTATTTAGTTGACCTGCAACTCCGCAAATTGTAAATGTATATACTTCTAGTGGTCTTAATGGTCTTACAGTCTCGTTCCAGACATTATCATTTGGTGCTGTACAATTTCCTGGGTAAACATTTGGATTTGTATTTAATACTCCAACCCTAACGCTCTGAGCTCCAGTAACTCTAGCGGTTATATTTATGTTAACATGTCCATTATTTGCAGGTTCTGTTTTAATGTTTATTATCTCAATTGTTTTTTGAGCACTACCTGTAATTGCTGCTACCTGTGCACCTGCACCTGCCTGTGCTTGTTTCTGAGTCACTGAATACCAGCTATAAAATAGTGCAACTGCACCAATTACTATTACGATAAGCAATACTATAGCAATTACAGGAGATAAGCCCTTGGGCATATAATTACTTATTAATATTAATATATTTAAAACTTATGCTTTTTAGGTATTTAACATCATTTTATAAAAATAAATAACAAATATCTGCCCTTTAACATTGAATAGAGAATTAAATAAAAACATAATAATAAAAAATTATTTATTTCTTCTCAAACCAAGTAGTTAACTTTAAGTAATATATAAGGAAATTGATTGAGTAAGAAAATCATAAATAATTACTGAGGTATATTGTAATGTCAGTTTTAGAATTTTTCGAAAAACCATTTAGAGAATGGTTTAAAAGAAAATTCAGAAAACTTACTCCACCACAAGAAAAAGGAATTCCATACATATTAAAGGGATATAATGTATTGATCACAGCCCCAACTGGTTCTGGAAAAACTCTAGCAGGATTTGCGTGCATATTGAATAAATTGATAAAGTTAAGTCATGAGAATAATCTCGAAGATAGGGTTTATTGCATATATGTATCTCCACTTAGAGCATTAAACAGAGATATTTATAAAAACTTGGTATCTCCTCTTGAAGAGGTAAAATCCATTGCTAAAGAGTTAGGATATGAATTGCATCAAGATATCAGAATTTCGATGAGAACGGGAGATACAAAGGAGAGTGAAAAGCAAAAAATGTTAAGAAAACCACCTCATATACTTATAACGACTCCAGAAACATTATCCATTATAATTTCGACACCAAAATTCTCAAATTATTTAAAAAATGTTGAAGTATGTATCGTTGATGAAATACATGAGCTTGCAAATAAGAGAGGTGTTCACTTAAGTTTAAGTTTGGAAAGATTGAACGAATATACAAACTTTCAAAGAATAGGTCTAGGAGCAACGCTTGAACCTAAGGAAGAAATTGCAAAATTTTTAGCAGGATATGATGACGATGGAAATCCAAGAAAGATAGTCATAGTTGATGCAACATGGGATAAGAAATATGATATAAAGGTAATATGTCCAGTAAATGATTTGATTTACAGTAGTAATGAAGAAATAAACAATTCCTTATATAATACGTTGGATGAATTGATACAAAAGCATAGAACGACATTAATATTTACAAATACGAGGGCAGGAGCCGAAAGGGTTGTATTGCATTTGAGAAAGAAATTCCCAGATAAATATAACGAAAATGTTCAAGCACATCATGGTTCAATGAGTAGGGAACTTAGATTTGAGGTCGAGGATAAATTAAAGGAAGGAAAGCTAAAGGCAGTTGCTTCCTCAGTATCGCTAGAATTAGGTATAGATATTGGATATATAGACTTGGTTGTCCAAATTGGTTCTCCAAAAAGTGTGACAAAGTTGATTCAAAGAATAGGAAGAAGTGGTCATGGTTTTGAAGAGGTGGCAAAAGGTAGAGTAATAGCGTTAGATAGAGATGATTTGGTTGAAGTATCGGTTATGGCCAAGGCAGCTATTGAAAGGAAACTCGATAGGGTAAAAATTCCAAAAAATTGTTTGGACATCTTGTCGCAACATATACTTGGAATGGCTCTTGAAAAGAAGTGGAACGTCGATGATATGTATAGAGTTATAAGAAGGAGTTATTGTTATAGAAATTTGAGCTATGAAGATTTTATAAGTGTTGTGAAATATTTGGCAGGAAAATATGTCGATTTGGAATATCAAAGAGTATATGCAAAGATATGGTATGATGAAAATGAAAAGAAATTGGGAAAAAAGAAGGGTGCTCGCGTTATATATTATCTTAACATAGGAGCAATACCTGATGAGGTAAAGGTCGATGTATATGAATTGCCAGGTAGAAAATATGTTGGAAATATTGAAGAAGAATTTTTGGAGAGGTTATCTCCAGGAGATATTTTCCAATTAGGTGGAAGATATTA
>JALUTC010000092.1 GCA_027058345.1 archaeon
CATTTATATCTATTGCTGCCATTGCAACGGTTGATCCAGGATCTATTCCTAATATAACAGGGACGTTTATCTTTGCAAGTGGTTCGAAATCAATCTCATTTCTCTCAATTGGTAAAATTTTTACTTGAACATCTCCTCCCTTCTTCTTCTTAATCCCTATTATTTTATCCCTTGGAGCATATACCAAAAATTCTCCCTTTGAATATCCTCCATCCGCCTTTATAAGTTTTAATTCGTACTTAAGGTTTAATTCGTCGAGCTTCTCCTTAATATATTTTATATGTTGCCATACCATCGCATGAATCTTTCTCCTAAACCTATTCTCGCTTTGCCCTCCCTTTGTTGGGGATCTTGCTCTCGAAACTATTATCTTGCATTTATCCTCGAAAAATTTAATAACATATCCAACCTTTTTATATGCCAATAATGCAGATGCCTTCGCTTCTTCTAAAGAATTATACTTGGATTTTATTTCGATGCCATATCTCTTCGCTAGAATTGGTAATGGAGTGAATTCTCCAAACTTACCAGTAACTTGAACGACTTTTGTTTTAGGAGGTAATAAATAAAAGAATCTCTTTATTTTTTCCTTTGGAAAAATTTCGAAGATGTTATCGCATGCAATTATATCAGGTTTTATCTCCCTTATTAACCTTATCAAATTTATTCTGCTAACTTCTTCCTTTAATAACTTGAATTCACCATCCTCCAGTAATGCAATGCTATATTTTGCCTGAGATTTTGATTCGACATTTCCTGAATGAATATCAATTCCCAATATCTTCATCCTAATAAAAATAATACAAAAAATTATTAAAAAAAGATAAAAGATTTAAGTAATTCCTTTGAAAAATATATTATATAATTGTAAGAGGAAGATTGTAATGGTTAGAGATCCTTATGGTAGAGAGATAAAATCTGTTAGAATATCTGTTACATATAGGTGTAACATGAATTGTATATATTGTCATAAGGAAGGTTTGAGTAATGTTTCCGAAGAAATGACTCCAGAAGAAATTGAAAGGATAGTTAGAATAATGGCAAAGTATGGGATATCCAAGGTAAAAATAACTGGCGGAGAGCCATTGGTTAGAGATGATATAGTTGAGATTGTTCATAGAATAAGTAGGATAAGTGGTATTAAAGAGGTTTCAATGGTTACAAATGGATATTACTTGGAGGAATACGCTTACGAATTAAAAAAAGCAGGATTAAAAAGGGTTAACGTTTCTCTCGATACCTTAAACCCAGAGAAATATAGATATATAACTGGATGCAATTGTGTCGATAAGGTTCTTAGGGGGATAGAAAAGGCTTATGATGCTGGATTAAGGCCGATAAAGATAAATGTTGTTCTTTTAAAGGGAATAAACGATGGGGAAATCTTTGAGATAATAAAAAGATTTTCTAGAGATGGATTTGTTGTACAATTGATAGAATTGATTAATAGCGATGATAACTTCTTTAAGAAGCATTACCTAAGCCTCAAAGATATCGAGGATTATTTGGAAAAAATTTCCGATAAAATATTAATCAGGGAGCTTCATGCAAGGAAGAGATTTTTCATAAACGGAGCAGAAGTTGAAACCGTTAGATTTATACATAACAAGGAATTCTGTGCAAATTGTAATAGGATAAGAATAACGCCTGATGGAAAGTTCAAGCCCTGTCTAATGAGGAATGATAATTTGGTAGATTTTTTATCTTATATGAGAAGTGGATGCGACGATAAAAAACTTGAAG
The DNA here is from genome assembly GCA_027058345.1 of archaeon. GTDB lineage: Archaea > Hydrothermarchaeota > Hydrothermarchaeia > JALTZZ01 > JALUTC01 > JALUTC01. Next base: position 1,744 of record JALUTC010000092.1, read on the forward strand.
AATTGTTTCTAGAAGCGGTAAAAAGAAGGGAACCTTTTAATAAGTAATTTTTTCAACAATCTTTATTAAATGTGGAAGAAGCAATATTATAACGATTGCACAAATACCTATACCTAACATTAAACTTACACCAAGCTGCTTTATACCTAAGAGTTTAGAGGAGAGGATTGAGGAAAACGTTATAACTGTTATTAATGCTGAAGATATTATCGGTTTTCTTGACAATAAAAACGAATAACTCTTCCTTTCTTCTAAAAATCTGTTGTAAGTTATTATCGAATAATCTATACCTAAACCTATCAATATCGATGCCAACGATGTAGCTTCTGGTCTTAGAGAAAATCCAACAAATCCTAGCAATCCAAATGTAATTATCATGGAAATTCCTAAAGGAATTATTGAAATTAGAATTCTTCTAAAAGATTTGAAGTTAAGCCATAGCAAAATTAGAACGAGGATTGTTGTCATAAATGTTATTTTTGAAAAGTCCCTTATCACATGCTCTCTAAGTTCATATCCCAAATAAGTTGAACCAGTAATATCTATTTGTATGCCATCGAATTTATATCTATCGAGTAATAATTTCAACTGATTTACAAATTTCGAAATCTTTTCAAGTTCTGTACCTGTAATTACATCAAGAATCATTATCGTTAGTGAACACGTTTTATCTATAAGTGGTACATTTTTTAGCATATCGTTTAACTCTTCTTGAGAATATCTTTCAAAATCTTTCACAATATCTACTATGCTGTAAACATTTCTCACGTAATCCATCTCTTTTAAAGACCTTTCGAGAAAGCTTATGTATCTAAGAATTTCTTTATTCCTAATATCTTTATACTTTTCTCCATCCACTTTAAGAATGAGAATTATGTTGTCAACCTTTCCAATTTCATCCCTTATTTTATTCGTCCAAATAACGAACGGTAGATTTTGAGGAAATGCCTTTTCTGTACTAGTTTCAACCTTGAATTTAAAAATTGCACCATATGCGAAGACAATTGTTATAACAATCGTCAATATTATTATAATCCTTGTATATTTTAATTTATATTCTTTATACATTTCATGTTTAAACAATTTAATATTTGAAACTTTATCCCTAAAAGGTATGAAGATTGATGGTAGAAATGTTAATGCCAATATAAGTGAGAATGAGATTCCTATCAAACCAATCAGTCCGAGAGATTTAAGTCCTGGGATTGCTGCGATAAGCATTGAGACAAATGCTGACAATGTTGTCAACGACGAAAATATTATAGCCCTACCTGTTTCGACTATAGCATTTCTCAAACCTTTTCCTTTGTAAAATTCCTCAACTATTCTATAAGCTATTTGTATATTGTAATCGATTGTCAATCCTATAATCAATGGTACGAGAATCATTGTTACTATATTGATTTTTTCTCCCAAAAATCCCAGGAATCCTAAAATGTAAACGGTTGAAAATATTATTGAGATATAAATTAGTACAGATATTATGAAATTTCTTGTAACCAATAGTAATGCGAAGAAGACGATTATAAGTGTTAAGAGCGTTATTTTAACCAAGTCAGATTTTATAAATGAGAAAAATTCATACCTTAATATAACGACACCAGCAAAATCTACATCTATACCTTCGGGTTTTGGAACATTTTCTATAATGTGTTCGATCCTCTCAACGAAGTTTTCTACATCAACATCTCTCGCACCAACATATGTATCGACCTTTATCAATGTATATGAAAAGCTGCTGTCAAAGAATTCTCCAACATAATTTTCAAGACTTGTTGTATTTCTATCTGTAACTGATACGACATTGCTAACGAATCTCTCTTTCCTTAATTTTTCGGTCAATTCTCTAATATAATTCAAAACACGTTCATCTCTAATATCTGTAACATATCCCCTTTCATAATCTTCTCTCTTAATGTGAACGATTATTAAGAATGAATCTCCAGTATCAAATTTATTCCTAAGTAAATTTATATTCTTTATTGCCTTTGAATCGCTTGGTATCAATTTCTCAAAATTTCCTTCAACCTTAACCTTTTCAATGTTGATCAAGAAGAATGAAAATAAAATCAAATGAATAACAATTATCAGGTACCACTTTCTCTCAATAAATAATGATAACCTTTCAAGCAATATCTTCATACTACTAATATATATTAGTTGTTCAATTTAAATATTTTTATCATTTTATTATATTTATGATAGATGATGAGGTGGTAAACAAGTTGAAAAAGTTTAAATTATCTGAGACAGAAGCAAAGGTTTATTTATATCTAGTTAAGATGGGGAAAAGTACTGCGAGAGAAATCTCGAGTAATTTATTCATACCTGATTCTAAAATATATGATGTTTTAGAAAGTTTACAGAGGAAGGGATTTGTGAAAGTTGAGGAAGATTTACCTAAGAAGTTTATACCTATAAATCCAAGGATATGTTTAAGTAATGTTTTCGAAGAGATAATCGAGGAATTGAAAAGGGATAAGGATTTTTTGATAAATTTCTTTGAGAAGTATTATAGGGAGGAAAATGTTAAGATGGAAATAATCGAGGGATTTAAAAATATAAAAAATAGGATATGCGAGATATTTTCAAAATATGATAAGTTTGATATTGCAATAAAGGATAGAAGGTGGGCAAATATAATAAGGGAGAATTTAAAGGATAAGATTGTAAGATTGATTGTCCATAATGATTTGAGAGAGATTTTCTCCGAGTATAATCCAAAGACATTTAATGGTATATTTCACGAATTGATGATAATATCGAAGGATTCGATATTAATTGTATTACCACAGGTTGGGAGGAAAATATTATCTTGTATAATATCCGATGAGAGGTCTTTAGAATATGCTAAGGAATATTTTAATAGCATTTGGAATAATATTTCTAATGCTTAACATATCATTCTCACAGCCATTATTTTTAGTTGAAAATGTATCACCAAAAGAAGTAAAGCCCGGATTTATATATAACTTAACGATAACACTTGTAAATCTTGGTAACGAATTTGCAACATATCTTCGCATATCTTTAGACCCAGAGGATGTATCTCCAATAGATCCAATTGGAAAATCGACATACTTTATAAAAAAGGCTGTCGAAGCAGAATATAGCGAGAAATATTTTGGAGTTATAAAACAATATGAGAAAATAAACATTACAATTCCTATATTTGTTAAGCCAAATGTTAAAGATAATGTTTACATAACTCCAATAGTTCTAAAGTATAAGGATCCAGATATGAAAGAACATGTTCAACGATTAACCATTGGAATACTTGTAAG
>JALUTC010000093.1 GCA_027058345.1 archaeon
TCCTCTTCTTAATTCTTTCCTCATAACTTGATTTATATGCATCTATTTCCTTTTCGATGTTTTCAAGCTCTTCTCTCTTAGATTCATATTCCTTATTTAATTCATCTAATTCTTTCATCACACTAACCCTTTTCTTATTTACTTCCTCTATCCTTTGCTCTATCTCTCTTATCTTTGAGATTTCCTCTTCCAGCTCTTTGGATACATTTTCAACCTCTTTATTTAATTCCTCAATTCTCATCTTAATTTTTTCCACTTGATTCCTTCTCTTCTTTAACCCACTTTCTATTTCAATCAATTCTTTATATGGTTCTAATTTTTTTCTCAAACTCTCTATTTTTGATACAAGTTCACTCTCCCTTCTTAGTGACATTACACTTGTTTGGAGCTTCCACTCAAGTGCAGATATTGCTCTTTGCAATTTTCTAACATTCCCAGATAATCTTGGTTTCAATTCGTTATATCTTTCCTCAAGTTCTGAAATCTCGTTCTCCAATCTTCTTTCTCTCATTTCCAATCTTCTAATCTCCCGTCTCAATTCTCTTCTCTTTTCTCTAAGTTCATTCACCCTTCTATTAACACTTCTCAACTGATTTATCAATCTCTTCCATTCTTCTTCAAGTATTCTCACTTCTCTTTTCTTTGAGGAAATTTTTCTTCTAAGTTCTTTAACCTCATTTTCCAATCTATTTCTCTCTTCAATCAATTTATTTTCGTCAATTCTTTTGAAAATGAAATCAAGTATTTTAGTTAAATCCTTTTCCTTTATTATGATATCTGCAACTAGGTTAACATCTCCCTTTCCGTTAAAAGATATACTTAAGCCTGCTCTTTCCATTATACTTATATCGTTTGCTCCATCTCCAATGGCAATGACATCTCTAAGTTTTAAGTTAAGCTTTTCCAACAATCTCTGAAGTACCATTAGTTTTGAATTATCATCTATTATTTCGCCATAAAATCCATCTATTACATTATTTCTGAACGTTAGGCTATTTGCAAATACATAATCTATTCCTAATTCTTCCTTTACTTTATTTGCAAAGATGTCAAAGCTACCCGTTATTATACATGTTATGAATCCATTATCCTTTAATGTCTTTATTGTTTCCTTCGCTCCCTTCATTATAGGTAGATTGTTTGCAAGTTCGATTACCTTCTCATAAGGAACTCCTCTTATAAGTTCAATCCTCTTATACATTGCCTCTTTTAAATCCATCTCTCCTTTCATTGCCTTTTCAGTTATCTCTCTTACTTTCTCATAATTATTCGTATATTTAGCTAATTCATCAATTATTTCGCAATCTACCAATGTTCCATCTAAATCAAACACTACAAGCTTCATTCTAATACCTCGAACTCGTAATATTTATATGCAGGACTTTTAACAAAACAATACTCTATATATTTAAATTTTTTTCTTAAATTAATAACTTCCTGTTTTATCTTGGATTCGCTCTCATTATCTATCAATAATCTCTTAAACAATTCTGCTATAATTTTCATCTCGTTTTCCTTCATTCCCAATCTTGTTATTTCCTGAACACCTATTCTTATACCCGATGGATTTTGTGCCTTTTTTATGTCATCCCATGGTAATAAATTCTTGTTCACAATTATGTTCGCTTTTTCCAACTTCTTCGCAACCTTATCTCCACCGCCGAGCTTTGATACATCTATTGCTATTTGATGACTTTCGGTAAATCCATAATCTGGACATAGTACATCGAAACCATAATTGTACAGTTCTTCTGCTAGAGTCTTTGCATTTATAATTACCTGCTTCGCATATCTTTCTCCAAATTCAAGCATTTCAGCCAATGATATTGCCAATGCAGCCTTGTGATGTAGATGATGATTACTAACTAATCCCGGGAAAACTTTCTTCTTAACCTTTTTATACAATTCTTCATCATTTGTCATAATTAATCCTCCTTGTGGTCCGAAGAATGTTTTATGATGAGAACTCGTAACTATGTGAGCTCCTTCTTCTAGAGGCTTTTGAAATTGCTTTCCCGCTATTAATCCTAAAACGTGCGACGCATCATATATAACGATGGCATCTATCTCTTCTGCTATTTCTCTCATTTCTTTAACGGGATGTGGGAATAGGAATAGACTAGCACCAAGATTTATTATCTTTGGTCTTTCTTCCCTGATTTTTTTCAAGCTTTTATCTATATCAATATTCATCCTCTTAACATCGAATTCAAAATATATAATATTCAAGCCCAGTATACCTGCAGCTGATATATCTGTATGACTTATATGACCTCCATCCTTTACTGAGAGAGATATCATTTTATCCCCATGCTTTGCAACCGCAGCATATGCAGCGAGATTTGCAATTGTTCCAGAAATTGGTCTATATTCAATATAGTTACAGTTAAACAATTTTTTTGATAAATCCACAACGATTTTTTCCACTTCATCTATGTAGTAGCATCCTTGATAATATCTGTTACCTATATCCCCTTCTGCATATCTATGTTGAAAATCGCAGGAGACAACTTCTCTAACTAAGGGGGATGATATATTTTCGCTGGCAATCATTGGTAGGGCTTCGTCATAGAATTTATGATGCTCCTTTATTATATTCCTAATCTTCTTTACAATTTCAAAATACATGAAAAATTTAAAAAATATATTATTTTGAAATTTGAATTAACTTACTTGGAATACTTTTACTTTCAATATAAAACTTTAAATGCTTTAATGCGATTGAATACCAATTCGTATCAATTATAAATTTCTTATACATTCTTCTTATCTTCCTAATTATATAATTGTAATTTTCTTTAACATATAATATCAAGTCGACAATATCCTCTGGCTTTAAATCGTCGAGCATCAATTCTGGCATTATTTCTTGATATTCTATTAATCTAGGAACTTTCGTTGCAATTATTGGTTTATATCCTGAAATTGCGGTATGTAACATTCCGCTAACTCCTATATGTCCAGGATGCTCTCTGTAAGGTAATAGAATGACATCTGCAAATGATACAAGAGCAAGTAATTCATTTTTAGTCAAGTATTTAAAGAAGGCGAAGATATTTTTTCTTTTAGCTATTTTCAACTTTTCATATATTTTCATACCATCGAATCCTTGTGGAATTCCAGATATTATTAATCTAATTTTTGAATCAATATTGCTCAAGATGTCTGAAATCTTAATTATAATATCGAAGCCCTTATCCCATCTTATAAATCCAGGGATTAGAACATTGAACGTGTCTTTAATTTCTGTAAGGTTTAAAGCTCTTGCCAATTCATCCTTTGAAAAGTTAACATATTTATTTATCGGAGTTCCATGTGGAATCAATTGAATCTTTTCCATACAAACTCCTTGTGACCATAATTCATACTGTTGCAATATCGAATGAACAATTATCTTGTCTACATTTCTGCAAATTTCTCTCTGATATTTTATATATTCCAATCCTTTACATAAGTGATAAACGTTATGCATCGTTATTATCAATTCTTTACATAATCTCTTATCCTTGATATTCTTTATTAGTTCAAGAAATCCCTTGGACATTTGAGGGAAGAGTGAATACTCATGCTGTATATGTATTATATCGAATGGTCCCCTTTCAACAAGCTTTAGGTATAATTCATCGAATCCTTCAACACCTTTTATAAAGCACTTATGTATATAAATGTTTAAATTGTTATCGAATCTTTGAATCGTATCATTATCTGCAAATACTTCTATATAAACATTCTTCGATATAGTTTTGATTGCAGATATCAAATCGTAACAATATTCTGCTATACCACATCTTGTTGGTGGAAATGTTGAGACAAAAGCTATTCTCATCAGTTTATCCCGAAGGATTTAATTATTTCCTTTGTAAAAACATCCGGCTTAAATTTGAGAGATAATTTGTAAGCATTCTTCTGCATTTCTTTATATTTATGCTCGTCCATTTTTAATACTTTCATTGTAAATTCTGCTAAATCGTAATCAGTCCATGCTATAAATCCTTGGATGCCATTTTCCATAATCTCTGCCAATCCAGTAGGTGCTCTAACAACGACTGGTGTTCCTTGACTCATTGCTTCAATTGGTGCCAATCCAAAATGTTCTCCAATCCTTGGATGAACATATACCTTAGCACTCTTATATAATTCTATTAATCTATTTTCTGATGGATTTTCTTCAATATATACATCTCTTAACTCATCTTCTATTTCATCTAAAATTGTCTTTATCCTATCAAAATATTCCTTATGTCTCGCATCCACATATCCTGCTAAAAATATTTCTGCATTTGGTACTTTTTCTTTAATATATTTAAACATTAATATTAAAAAATCCTGTCTTTTTAATGTATTAAACCTTCCTACGTATAATATTCTTGGCTTTTTTCTTTCAAAATTTGGCTCCGACTTAAAGAATATAGAATCGATACATGGATATACAACTTTAGAATCTATACCCCATAAGAATTTTGTCACAAGCTTTGTCCTTCTAGAATTTACAAAGCATACATCGACATATTTTATATATTTTATTGTTTCAAATGGATATCTAAAATTTTCTATATACCTTTTTATATTTTCTTCACTTATTTCTTCATCCAATGGAAAATGAATATACATTCCTGTTTTTATATCACTTATAACCTTCTTTGCTATGTAACAATAATATGGTTCCTGAATCATTGATATGAAAATTTCTGGCGAAATTTCTTTAAGGATTTGTGTTAGATTTTTCTCTGGATTTTCCTCTGATAATTTGATAACATTTTTTAAGTTTGGAAACCATTCCTTATCAAATCTGAGAGAAAGTAGGTATACGTTGAAATTTTCCTTAAGCAATTCCTCATAAAGTATTTTTGTAAGCCTTTCTGAACCACCATAGATATTTAGATGCGGGTGCAAAATTGCTATGTTCATTCTATCACCTCTAAATTTATATTTTATAATAGATTTCTAATATTTTATGAAATGTTAACATCCTTCTAGAA
>JALUTC010000094.1 GCA_027058345.1 archaeon
GATTATTTGACACCTCAACATTTTACAAAACTTTATGGAAAAATTATATTCAGACTGTTGAAGAAATTTCTCAATGAAATTAATTCAAGAACGATTCTTGAACTTGGAGCTGGGGATTGCTTGCTCGCTAAACATATGTTAGAAGAAGCGTGCTCCTCAAATTATAATATTGAATATGTAATTGTTGAAAGGGGTAAACTTCTTAGAAGTATTTGCAAGAAAAATCTTGAAAGATATAATGTAAAAATTTTTAAGAGCTTAAAGGAAGTGAACGAATTTAAAGGTGTAATTTTTTCAAACGAATTTTTCGATTCACTACCAGTTCACATCGTTAAAAAAATAAATGGAAGAATTCTTGAACTTTACTTGAACGAAAATTTCGAAGAAATGTATGACGTTGTTTCAAATGATTCCATTTTAGAATATTTAAAGGAGATGAACATAGATTTACCTGAAAATCATAAATTTGAAGTAAATCTAGAAGCTGTAAATATATTAAAAGAAATATCGGAAAAGCTTATTGAAGGTTACATCGTTACGATAGATTACGGATATACGTTGGAAGAATTTTTAAAAGAATACAGAAAAGAAGGTACGATTGTTTGTCATTATAAAAAAGTTCCACATACAAACCCATATATAAATATTGGGAACCAAGATATAACATCGATTGTAAATTTCTCATCGTTAATAAAGTTCGGAGAAAAATTTGGATTGAAATTTGTAAGGCTATGCTCGCTTAAAGATATCTTGCTCGAAATAATCGATGAGAAACTTTTCAAAGAAATATCGTCAAGTAATAGGCTCAAAATTGAATTCATGTACCTATTGTTAAATTTTGGAGAAAAGTATAAGGTCTTAATTCAAAGAAAGTGAGAAATTTTCTTCTGACATAAATTCTTAAACAATATTTTACTTCTTCTCAAAATCTCCTTGCCTAAAAACTTCTTCAAATAAAAAATTAGCTCATTTAAATCGTTAAATAACCTTGGAGTTTTATTAAAAGCATCTCTGCAGGCCTCTCTAACCTTCCACACTCCAAGAGCAAGCGATTCCTCAGAGAATATCTTTCTAAATATTATCACGGATGCTTGTCGTTTAATGTTGTCGAGATATTCCAAAACGGAAATTTTCGCTGCATAATATCCACCGGCAGTATTTTCCGCATATTTGTTACGAGACATAAACGATTCGTAATCTTGATATATTTCCATTATCTTTCCACTTTTATATATAATTTCAATCAATTCATATTCCCAACTATCTGGAAGAAGAACTATCGAGAAATAATTTCCCAAATAATTGTTTTCAAAGAGCATTATCCTATCAATTACTTCATACTTTTTTACCTTATCCAATAAATATTCTGCAATTATTGAATCGACAGCAGTTATGCTATATCTCGTAGGAACAATCTTCCTTTTATGCTTAATTCCCAATAATCCTAAGCTAAATATCCTCTGAATTGTATATATGGATATTCCTCTTTCGTATAATTTTACAACGGCATCTTTTGCTTTTAAATCATCGTTTATAACCTTTTCTATAATCCTTTCAGTCTTAACATTATCGTACCTTAAGCTCTCTATTTGTGTCGGATTTCCAACAGGTTTATGATACAAATCAAATATTAATAGAAATCTTGGTTTCTTGGAAAATTTTATCTCAACATCTACAGGTCTTGTTGAGATTCCTATCTCTTTTAAACATTCAAATATTTTTTTATCGTAAGTTCTCGCATATATAACTCTCGCCCTTATATCTAATAATTCCTCTATGCCAAACCTCTTATAATACCATAGACGTGGATTATCATATATCATTACATCCTCCGAATTTATTGGTGCAAGAATTCCAATTGAAGAATCAGTTGAAGAAATGAATATGCTTGGAAATGTTCCAGAATATAATTCATATATTGATTCAACTACTCTTCTATATTTAACGAGCCTTTTATATATCTCTTTTATCCTTTCAAATCTCATTATTTATACTTCGAAATTATTTTTGATAACCTCTCAAATATTTTTCTAACACCATGCTTCCTCTCCAACGTTTTTATCCTTGAATTGAATTCTTCGCATGTCTTAGATAGCAATATTATCCACTCGAAAGAATCCTCGGATAATATGTTTACAATCTTTTCCAGAGTTTCATCGTCCAAATTTCTCATATTCTTACTTATCTCCATCACTAATAGATACTTCTCGTCTTCATTCAATCTCTTGAACAAATTCTTATCCCTTACTATTTCGTGTATACTTGGAATTCTTGTCGTCAAAAATTTATACACTTTAATCCCAACCTCCTTTCCAAGTAGGCTCATGGCCTTCGCTTTCAATATCTCTTCCTCTTCTATATTCTTCGTCTGTATTGCTAATCTTGTCCAAGATCTTGGTGTTGGAAAGTTTTCCTCATCATCTTTCGGTTCTTTGTAAAAATCTTCCGGAAACCTGAGTAAATAATTTAGAATTCTTCTATCCCAATCTTTATAATTCTCATCCATATATTTCTTCCATTCTTCAATTGTTGGCATTGATACCTTTACAACTTCAAACCTATTTCTTAATGGTCTGGGCAACTCCCTAACGATTTCACTTGTATCTAATGTATTTCCTGCAGCAATTATTCTTACGTTATCGCTAAGCTTTATAAATCCAACCCTCCTATCTAATACTAATTTGTAAACTGCAGATATGATATCGTCACGTTGAACGTTTGTCAATTCGTCAAGAAATATTAGTCCTGAAATTTTATCAATCGATAATATTCTAGCCCATATAGGGGGTTCATATGTAAAGTAATGCCTATTCGTATCTATTCTAGGTATACCAAGGATTTCGGATGGTTCGGAAAATTCCGTCATTCTTAAATCAAGATAAATATAATATTTTTCAGGATTCTCAAATATAGTATCGTAATCTTTTATTTCGTGAAAATCCAAAAATATTCTACCTTCCTCTTTTGCTTCTATTTCTGCAAACTTTCTAACCATTTCAGTCTTACCAATCCCAGGCTTCCCTAGGAAAATAACGCTATGCGTTTTTGGTGTTTTTTTTAAATATTCGACTATTTTTGTAATGTTCATATTTTTATTTTCTTAAAACAAAACTCTTAGCATTAACCTAACTTATGAAATTTAATGTAATAGTTACTTGTGACAAAGGTTTGGAAGAAATATGCATGAACGAAATTAGACAAATAATAAACAAAGACTGTTTTATATATCATCCAGGCGCAATATATGTTAAGGATGTTCGCGAGGAAGATATATTTAAGTTGAATTTCTTGTCGAGAACAATTCACAGAGTAATTCTTCTGTTAATGGAAGGAGAATTCAAAACCCTTAAAGATTTGAGAAATAAAATTAGACAGATAAACTTTAAGGATTACATAGAATATAATCAGACGTTTGCAGTAGAATGTGAAAGAACAGGAGAGCATAACTTTACGAGTGTAGATGTTGAAAGAACAGTAGGTAAGGTTGTGATAGAGCATTTCTTCCTAAAAGTTGGTAATAGAATTTTGGTAAACCTAAAAAATCCGGATATATTAATTAGGGTAAGGGTTAGACATAATAGATTTTGGATTGGACTGGATACAACTGGTAAGGAGAGTCTTGCAAAGAGGAATTATAGAATATACAATCATCCAGCTGCACTTAAAACAACGATCGCATGTAGTATGATATTTCTCGCAAATTGGAATATAAAGGAATCTCTTTTAGATCCGATGTGTGGTGGAGGTACAATACCAATAGAAGCTGCAAGGATAGCATTAAACATTCCTAACAGAAAATTCTTCATGTTTGAAAGGTTTAAGTTCATGGATCTGGATAAGTGGAAAAAGATGATAGAATCTCATAAAATCAGAAATATCGATTATAATATAAGAGGATTTGACATAAGTCCAAAGCATGTCGAAGGTGCAATTAAAAATGCAAAAAGTGCTGGTGTTGAAGTTAAATTCTATGTTGCCGATGCTACAAAAGAGCCATTGGATTCGGATGTAATAATATTTAATCCACCATATGGAATAAGGATGAAAAATCCGAGATATGTTGAAAAGTTATATATGAAATTTTGCGAAAATGCGAAGAAATCTAATTGGAAGAGAATGGTTTTGATAACTGCAAGTTGGGATAAGTTTAAAAAATATATGCCAAATCCTAAAAGAGAAATATTCTGCATGAATGGAGACTTACCAACAAAGATTCTTATCTATGAGAAATGAGCGTTATAATTTCTTACGTAATGATAAGCATGATAATATTGAGTGGAGCAATATTCGCATATACTTATCTATACCCAAAAATTGTAAACTTGAAGGAAATATCTCAATTCGAATTTGAAAAGAAGCAAGTATTTCTTCTCGATAAAATCGTTAGAGATTTATATTATGAAGGAGGAAATTCTTCTAGAATATTTGAACTGGAATTGTTTAAAGGTAATTTAAGGATTATGAACAATAGCATTGTTTACAAATGTACATTGAGGAGCAAGGTTTACGATAGATATATAGATAATGATCGTTTCAGAAATTTATCTATAGTTTCGATAAGAGGAGCAAGAGGTTACGATCACATAATTTCAATAAAATATAATTTTGTAAAATTCAGCGGAAAAATTTATCTGAGAAAGGGTAGATATAAACTATTCCTTAAAAATTATGGAAATGGAAGAATAGAGATAAGAGTCTTATGAAAGTTATACAATTTATCCTCATCATCATTACATTAATCCTTTTAACAATTTCTATATATCATTCCTTTAAACATTTGAACGAATACCTTATTAAAGAATATTCAAAAATGATATTATCAACAATATGTTATAA
>JALUTC010000095.1 GCA_027058345.1 archaeon
GGATTACGGAAAACATATTTAGAGATGCGTATAGAATATTACGCACGATAAATTTGTATGAAAAAATACTAAATGGAAGGTTTCTCGTTTTAGGTAAAGAGAAGTCCAGGTTTGACTTGATAAAATACGATAGAATTGAATTCAATATTGATAAGAAAAGTCTTCTGGATAAGCTGATGGAATATTCGAATAAATATTTAGGGATAGCAATCGAATGCTTCCCATATCTGCTTAAAATAAAGGAGACACCTTGTTTGGAGGTTTCTTACTTAAATTCGATGAACAAACCTGTAGCATGTGAAGGAGATTTAAAATCGTTGCTTGGACTTTTCATAACAAAGGAAGTTTCTGGAGATGTTGGTTTCATAGCAAATCTCGAAGGAATTTTCAACAATACACTTGCATTTGCCCATTGCACAATAAACGTGAATTTAGTTAAGAGATATTCTTACGAAACGCATTTCGAAACAGGATATAACACATCTATATCAGGAGAAATGTTTAAAAGATATGTAACAGTTTTTAGAATAGATAACGATAGAATATTGGCAACTTATGGGAAAATTGTTGAAACAAAAAGGTTGTTGAATGCTTGCAGAACGCAGGTGTTTATTAAGGTAAAAAATCCGAGAAAATTTTTGGAAGAAACTACTGGAAATCATCATGTTATATGCTATGGAAATATCCTTGAAGAATTAAGGCTATTTTCTTATTTAACAGGATTAAAATTTGTAAAAATATGAAAATAAAATCTCCAAGTATATGCGTGTCAATATTTGATACAGACGTTAATTCTTTAGTTGAAAAGGTTAATTCCTTAAAGGATGTCGATTTGATTGAAATCAGAGCAGATTATTTGAGAAAAATAGATGTAGAAACTGTTAAGGAAATGTTTAGAAATATTGATAATAAAATACCAAAGATTTTTACATTGAGAAGCAAAAAGGAAGGGGGATATTATAATGGAGAAGAATCTGAGAGAATAAACATCATACTTGAAGCTATAAACCATGCAGAAATAATAGATATCGAGCTTTCTACGAATGAAAATTATATAAAGGATGTTGTGAGGAAATGTAAGGATAATAATTGTTCCTTAATAATTTCATATCATAACTTCTCAGAAACACCTAAGGATGAAATCATAAAGGATATCATAAATAGGGAGAGAATGCTTGGTGCAGATATTTGTAAGATTGCGACTCAAATAAAAACAAAGATGGATATAATTAGGCTTGCAAGGATATTATTGGATGAAAATAGAAACGATTTATGTATACTTGGAATGGGAGAATATGGTAAGATTACAAGGATTCTCTTTCCATATCTAGGCTCTGTTATAGTTTATGCATATTACGATAAGCCAACAGCTAAAGGACAAATCCATTATAAAGACATGAAAAAAATATTTAAAATTTTAGAATTATGATGGAAATCATCAAGGAATATGATTTGGAAGATTTTTTTACAAAGTAATAAATAATGAACATTTAACAGCTAATCAATATCTAAAATATTTAAGGAGAGAAAATCTATCACTGATTGCTTACATTGCAAATAAAATTAGGAAGAAACTTCACGATAAAAAGGCATATTTCGTAGTTAATAAACATATAAATTATACAAATATTTGCATAAATAGATGTAAACTCTGTAGCTTTTATGCAAGGGGTAATGGTTATACATTAAGTATAAATGAAGTGTTGAAGATAATTGAAAGATATTATAAGGATTATAAAATATCTGAGGTTCACATAGTTGGAGGATTAAATCCAGAACTTGATTTCGAATATTATGAAGAATTAATAAGAAAAATAAGAAATAAATTTCCAAAAATATGTATAAAAGCATTTTCGGCCGTTGAAATAGACTTCCTTTCAAGAAAATTCAGGATGAATTATGAAGAAGTATTGTCAAGATTAAAAGAAGCAGGTTTGGATATGATACCAGGAGGAGGTGCTGAAATATTTGACGATGAAATTAGAAAGAGGATTTGTCCAAAGAAAATATCTGGAGAGGATTGGTTAAGGATTCATGAAATTGCTCACAAGCTTGGAATAAAAACGAATGCCACAATGCTCTACGGCCATTTGGAGAACGATTATCATAGAATAAAGCACCTAATAAAATTAAATGAGCTAAATCTTAAGACAAATGGATTCGTAACATTTATACCATTAAAATTTAAGCCAAAGGGGACTGAAATAAATGTAAGAGAAACGAACATGTATGACGATTTATTCACGATTGCAATTTCTAGAATAATCCTATTTTCGTTTAAAAATATTACAGCATATTGGCCAACGATTGGTATTGAAGTTGCAAAATTGTCCATGAATTATGGTGCAAATGATTTTGGAGGGACGATTTTCGAGGAAGATATAATAAAGAGTAAGGAAAGGAATTATATTACGAGAGAAGAGTTTATATCCATTATAAAATCAATTGGATTTATTCCTGTAGAAAGGGATTCCTTTTTCAATGAAATTAATATATATAAGTGATTTACTTCCTTCTTTTATAAAATTCTTCAAATATTTCATATATATCAATGTCTTTGTAACATAGGAGAAGTAATACATGGAATATCAAATCGGTTGCTTCATGTATTATTTCTTTTCTACTCCCATCCTTAGCAGCAAGTATTAGTTCAAGACATTCCTCATTGATTTTTCTCAAAATCTTCTCCTCACCTTCTTTGAAAATTTTTGAAACATAAGAATCCCTTTTTGGATTAACCTTTCTGTCTTTTATAACGTTGAATACTTCAACCAAAATATTGCAATCAATCATTTTATATTATGAAATTTATAACCAAGGAAAGTTATAATAGAGTTGAGGTTAAAAGGTGGCACGAAAGAATAAAAGAGAGATACTTTCCTCCAGAATGTATCAAATTGACTATACTCCTACCATGTTCAGCGAGAAAACCTTATTCAAAATCTAGGTCGCATAAGAAATTTATAAAGATAATAAAGGAAGCATCTAAAGAAAAGTACACGATTGTACATGAAGTAATTTTAACATCTCCATTGGGAATAGTTCCAAGAGAACTCGAAGAATATTATCCAGCGAGTGCTTACGATATAGTTACTACGGGACATTGGATACATGAAGAGATTAAAATTCTTGAAGAGTTATTAAACGATTACATAAGAAAGTCCAGGACAAAAATCTTAGGATATTTGAAGGATGAATATAAGAAAATATTGGAAAAATATAACTTTGACATCATAGATATCTCTGAGGAAAATTCTGAGAAGAAATTGATGAAAAGGATAGAGGAAATTCTCGAAGAATATAACCCTGTAAGTGTTGAGGTTCGTGAGGATTTAAATATAAGAAGTATGTTAAGGTTTCAATTTGGAGGAAAAATTTTGAAATATTTAAACGGAAGATTATCGAGAAGAAATCGTAAAATTTATATAAATGAAGAGGAAATAGCATATATTAACAATTATGGATACATAATATTTAATATCAATTCTATAAAATATTTTGAAGGATATGATGAATATTTCGTAGAAATAAGGAAGCTTCCAAATTGGGATGAGATTCCAGGTAAATATGTAGAAAATGTCGATTTAAAGATAAGGGCTGGGGATTGCGTTTTCATAAAATACAAGGGAAGAATTATAGGAACTGGTATAGCAAGGATTTCCGCATATGCAATGATGAAATGTAAAAATAGTCCCGTTGTTAAAATAAAGCAAATGTTAAAGGATGATGAGCAACACCTAGGCTGAAGCATGATGAAAACAGCCAGGACTGAATATTAAAAATATACCTTAATTTATGAATCTTAAAATTTAAATATATGAGAAAAGAAAGAGAACTAGGTATTTGCATTGGAGATGCAACACCCGTTGAAGTTACATTTGTTTCAAAAGAGATACCAAAATTTGGAGAATATGTTATCCTCGAATATAATGGGATGAAAATTCTTGGCATGATTTCTCACCTCGTTGTTAAAAATCCTTCGTTAAATGGTGATATTATTGATCCAAATGAAGTAGAGGAAATTTTAAAATACGAAAAGACCTCTAACTTTATATTAGCAAAGGTTAGACTTTTGGGAGATGTAAATACGATGCAAATGCCTAGAACGCCTCCTCCTCCAGGTACAAAGGTTTATAGAGCAGGTAAAGAAATTTTGAAGAAGATTTTTAGCTCGGGTCATATAAAGATAGGAAAATTGGTTCATGGAGATGAAGATATCGATGTTTACATCGATGCACAAAAAATGGTTTGTAGACATTTAGCAATCCTAGCAATTACAGGTTCTGGGAAGTCAAATACCGTATGTGTAATATCGGAAGAGCTAACAACAAAGTTGAATGGTACGGTATTGATATTTGATATGCATTCAGAATATGTTAGGACAGAATTTACAAAGAAAAAGGTAATTGAACCAAAAATAAATCCAATGTATTTATCGTTCGATGAATTAAAGATTTTATTAAAGATAGATGAAAAAGCACACGTTCAAGAAAGAATTCTAAGAGAGGCTTACAATGAAGTGAGAAAAAAACATGGATATATTGATTTAAACGAAATGTGTAGTCATCTTGAGAAATCTTTGATAAAATCTTCAAGTGATGAGAAAAGAGCAAGAGTTGCTGTATTATCTAAGTTGGAAGACTTCATCGATAGATATAAAGATATATTTGATGAGAACTGCAAAAGAATTGTTGACGAAATAGTCCCAGGTCATGTAAACATAATTGATCTTGGAGAAGTTGATGAAAATGTTGCAGATGTCATAGTAAGTCACGTACTAAGAAATATCTTAAACGAAAGGAAGAGTAAAGGCACATTGCCACCAATATT
>JALUTC010000096.1 GCA_027058345.1 archaeon
TGATTTCTGTCTAGGTTGTCACCATCAATTCACACACGATGTCACAGGTGTAAGATACGGAGGTCAATGTCTTAAAGTCTGTCATACGGATAGGGGTTATGTAACAAATGTTGTTTATACAGAACCGAAAGCTTACGAATCGGATAGATGGATTTATAGAACATTAAGACCTCCGTAAATTAAGAAATATAGATTAAGATATACGATATAAACAGTAATGCGAATAATATTATGAAATAGTTCAGATATTTTTTATAAATAGAATTATTTCTACCGAATACTAATCGTAAGATAACACTTCCGGCAAGGAAGCCCGATAGATAATATATCAAGGTCTTCGATTTTATTTCTTCCTTCATAACTTTAGGTTTCAATCTTTCCTCTATACTCTTAACAACGGCTGTTTTATTAATTATTCTTATTAGCGTAAACACGTTTGACTCTTCAAGTCCAACTCTATAAAATCCTTCCTTTAAATTTAGTTGTGATAATAATACGATGAAACTTATTGTATAATTTCTTTTCGGTAACATATAAACCTTTTTGGGCAAACTTATACCAAACCTTTTCCCTTCTATCCTTAGATGCAAGGTTATATTTCCTTTACCACCAATGTTTGATACATATACCTTAACCAACATTTTATCGGTTACATCGTATTCTATCTTGTCTGTTTCTATCTTATGAACAACTATTCTAGGACCAATTCTTTTTTCAACAGGTTTTTCGATTAGAGTTATTTCATGAACGATATCATATACAAGTTTACTGTTCTTTAATGGTAATATCATTCCAAGCGTTTTATATGCTCCATCATCAATATTTATACCTTCTCTTATATTTTTGAGATATTTAATCTTATCTATTTCTCGAGGAAATGTCTTCAATATTTCTTCATATACATCTTTCAAACTTTTGGCATATCTATCGAAGACCTTTATTTTAAGATAATATTTTCCTTTTGGTAAATCTGTGGTATCAATTTTCTGAGTGAATGTTTTTTCCGTTACATTAACGAACCTTAACCTATCAACCTTCAATCTTTGAGGAATTCCATTCTCATCGTATAATAACGTATATATATCGACGATTAATGTTCCATCATGAATTAAAGGTTCCAAATTATATTTTATCCTTATAAAATCATCCGTGTAATATGTATTGTTGATTTCTATCCGTATTTCTTTATAAATTTTTTTCTTAAGAACCTTTTTCGGAAGTATCTCGAAATGCAAAATCCTTTCCATTTTTAATAAGCTCTTATCATATGGTTGCAATAGTTTTAAGTCTGAATAGATATTATCATTTACATTTATTCCTTGAGGAGCTTTTAAAAATTTCTTATAATCATTATACCTCGGCGAAGATGGATCCAGTGCTGCCGATTTTAATTCTTTTATAACTTTATCCAAACCAAAAGCCCTATCATATACGAGAATCTTTAAAATATATCTACCAGGTTTTAATTTGGAAGAATCCAGTTTATATACGATGAAAAATTCATCCGTATAATTTTTAAATCTAGCATTAACCCTATCGATGTAAACAACATCCTTCGTGAAATCATCTATCACATGTATTATTATATCGACAGCTGTATAACCTTCGTGCGAAACATCGTTCACATCTATATAAATATTAATTTTGTCTCCTTCATAATATATTTTATCATGTAATGTAAAATTTTTATACCCAAATACTTTATCAACTAAATATGCATCTGCAAATATTACTTGTACCAATATAATTAAAGGGATAAATATAAAGATGTTGCTAAGTATCCATCTCATATATTATTTATAAACTTTTTTAACTGTTCTATAAATTATTGTCTTTGCCTCCTTATCTCTAAGTGATGCGTAACATAGATATGTATCATTTTTTTCAAGACGCTTCATACCCAATATTGGTAAAACTGCTCTATATTTTCCAGGCCCTTTGAATTTTATTATACCCCATTCCGTTGCATAGCTTTTATTTTTGGAAGAGATAAATACCCTGAAGACTATCGAAGGATAATATTCCTCACCAATTATCAATTTGTCGGGAGTTACTTCAACATAGTGACAATCTAAATATGTTATGTTATAACTTTTATCTATTGTTGCAACTATTTCAAACGCTGGAATTTTTTCCTGTCCAATACAATTACTTAAATAGAGAGAGAATGAAATTAATAATACTATAAATGATTTTGAGAATTGCTGGACCTTCATATTCTTTGACCACCTTTTTTTCAATCTTTTCTGTTATATTAAATCCTATTTTTTCAAGCTCTTTCTTACCATATTCCTTTGCAAAAGCTTCACTATGACAAAAAGAACATAATTCGCTTAAAATCCTCGAATGAATATAATGTATGTTTTTTTCATGACAATTGAAACAATTCAAATCTTTAACGTATATCATATTACCCATACCATGACATCTTGTACAATTTACCAATCTATGAATTGTTAAGTGAAAAATCGGTATATTAATTTCCGTTCCTCCACCTGTATGACATCTTATACAATGTTTTATACCATGCAATCTCGAAAGCGCACTCATATCAATCTCATATTTCCTTGAACCCTTGATATCTTCTATCTCATGACATATACATCCCGAGAATTTCTTCTCATATTCTTCCTTGCTTAATGTTAGCATATGGCACTCGAAGCACATCTTATTTCCCGTATGTTTAAATCCTAATAGATATTTTTTATATAATTCTAAAAATCCTTTGGTTTTCTGAAATTCCTCAGAAAAGGACACTTGTAGAACAGACATTAACATAAGTAATAACAATAGGTAATATCTCACCTAATCTCACCCCTTTTATAAATTAATTCCTTCAACTTCTCTTCGATTTTTTTCCTCCTCAAATCTTCATAATAAGACATAATTATATATATAATAGCTATTAATATAAATATAATCATCCCGTTAACCTTGATATAATTAACTATTCTGGAAAAATAAGTTCTACCTGTAGGTCTTTCCATACCTTCAACTAAAAATTCTCCGATATAAGGTATTTTTATAGGTATATTGAAAATTGTAACAGCTTTTCCAACTATTTCATCCCGATAAACAATCCATGGATCAATATATGGGTTTGCATCGCCCTTTGTATATATACCATTTTCTGTTATCTTAACAACTCTATGTAGTATCAATTCCCTACCTTCAGGATCTTGAGGTTTACCCTTGAATAATATGATATCCCCAACTTTTGGCTCTTTATCTATTGTCTGTATTAATACCAAATCGTATTGTTTTATCGTAGGATACATACTATTTGATAGAACTATTGCAAAGAAAACATATTTTTTAAATATTAAAAATCCTATTATTATATATAAAATTACCGGAATAATTATACTTGATAAAAAACTTCTCTTCCCAGTAATTTTTCCGTAATTTTTCAATACCCTTTCTTCAACACTTACTTTCCTCTTTTTTAATATGGTTTTCTTTAATATGGCTATGAGAATGATTCCTGCAATTGTTATCAATACGATATCATAATATAGTAAGATTAATTCTTCGAATTTCATCTTCTCTCACCAGCATAATGCTCAAAGAACGGTATTTTACCATATCTTAAATTATATGCATATATATAATAAAGAAATGTATATAAGGATAGAATTATATATTGAAGTAATGCAACTATTAGCAAATCTATACCTAAAATTGCTACGAGTATCATAACGATTATCGGTGATATAAATATTATTGCCGTTATCCAAACATATGATCTCACATCGTTTAATAGTTTGAAATGTTCCGATATCAAAAACCACCAAACGAAGTATAAAAAGTTTATGAAAAATATCATTTCAAGTGTCGTATGAACAACGACAATCATAAGTATTCCAAGTGAAACTATTGCTGCTAATAATACCTTCTGAAAGAAAGGAGAAACACCTACTCTTGAATATCTCTCTATATTCGTTATTCTATTCCCTATATCTTCAACCGTTCTTTTTAAATCTTCCATTTCAATATATAGTCTTCCAAGACTTATCAATATCGGTTCAATTCCGGTTTCCTTTTTCTCTTCAACTTTAATTCTTTCTTTCATATCGTAACCAATCTTGAATAAAATTCCACCGATTGATAAAAATATTAAATCTATAATTGGATATATGAGATTATTGGAGAATAAGTCTACAATAAATGAAATGAGAGATAATACTATTAAAATGAAACCAAAAATAAATAAAAAATAAAAAGTTATTTTCCTTAACATGAAAAAATGAAAAATTATTTACTTTAGATATTTACTTTAGAGTTACTCAACACTTACTGAGAATGACCAGCTGCAGGTTGTTATATCCGAAGGATTTGTACAGCTATATGTTGCCGTTACGGAATAATTCGTCAATTCTGTAAGTGTTGCATATCCTCCATGTGTATGACATGCTATACAAGCTTCATTAGCTCCAGCTAATAATCCTAAAGTCTCATTTGCACCCTTCACGAATGGCCAATGTGCAGAATCTGTTCCATTAACAGGATATCTTCCATGTAATACGTCAGGTCCTTGTGTTCCATCGTGACATGCGAGACATTCTACTAAAGCAGCTGCATGGAATTGATACCCTTTAGTTCTTGGTACAGATACATGACAATCTCTACAAGCAAAGGTACTATGTACCTGACCTGAAGATAATTCTTGTGCAACATCTGCGTGGCATTTAATACAGTCAACATTTGCACCTGCTATGAAGTAGTGTTGACCTTGGAATTTTGCCAATACATTAGGCATTACTGCTGCACTCGCTATCAATAACCCTACCAACAT
>JALUTC010000097.1 GCA_027058345.1 archaeon
GAACTTTTAATACTGGTGCAATGCAATTTGTGGTACAAGATGCGTTTGAGATTATGTTATGCTTATTTTTATCATACATTTGATGATTTACACCCATGACTATTGTTATATCGGGATTTTTTGCAGGCGCAGTAATTATAACTTTTTTAGCTCCTGCTTTTAAATGTTTCGAAGCCCCTTCTCTATCTCTGAAGACACCTGTAGCTTCAATTACTATATCAATTTCTAAATCTTTCCAAGGTAATTTTTCTGGATCCTTCTCATTAAAGACTTTTATTCTTTTACCATTCACTTCTATATAATCGTCTCCGGAATTAACGCTGCCGTTAAATTTTCCATACACGGAATCGTATTTAAATAGATGTGCCAATGTTCTTGCAGGAGATAAATCATTTATTGCGACGACGTCAAACTTTGTTTCCCTATCAAAGCAAGCCCTTAGAAATACTCTACCTATTCTACCAAAACCGTTTATTGCAAGTCTCATAAAATATTTTATTTAATTTAATTATAAAAATAAATATGGGCCTTTTATTCCTTGGAATATCTTACATATTGTCTGGAATACCATTGATTAACATTGTTGGGATACTCCTAGTACCTTTTGGATGGATTTTACTTGGAAAGAAATTCAGAAGGATAATATGGATGATCACTGGATTTCTTGGTATTTTGACACTGATAATTTCTATAATATTAATAATATATTTTATGAAGTTTATAAATTTTACGGCTGAGAAATTTTCAGCGTATGGTAAGAGGTATGTATTGATTAAAATGATACCATTTGAGTTTATTGAAACTGGTAGGTTTATGATTGATGAAAAATCTTTGTTTTTAATTCTGGCATGGTTTCTCATAGCAGTATCTTATGGAATACTCCAACTTATAAGTTTATGGATTGCAGGAAGCTTTTTTAAGCAAATTCTGTTAAAATTATCCGTTGTATTGAGTTCAATTTCTATATCCTTAATGATATTTATATTCATATTTCCAATCGTATTTCTATTGTCAATAATTCTCATATATGTTGCAAATATAATTGCAGGAATTGGTTTCCTTCTTGTAAAATATGAAGGTGCTGGTCATTAAATTGGGAGGAGAAATTTCTGTAGAGAATATTGTTGAAGACATTTCCAGACTTTTTAGGGAGTATAAGATTGTAATAGTTCATGGTGGAGGAAGACAGGTTAGTGAGTATATGATTATGAGGGGAAAGAAACCTAGATTTGTAAACGGATTGAGATATACGGATGAGGAGACAATAGAGATTATAAAGCAAGTATTTCCAAAAATTAGGGAAGAAATTGTTTCAAAACTTACCCTAGCAAAGATTCCAAGCATAGGAATATCTGGAACATCTGGAATATTTGAACTTGAACCATTAAATATAGAAAGGTATGGATATGTTGCGAGGATAAAACGTGTAAATAAAGATGTTCTGGAATTTCTTCTTGAAAAGTTTGTCGTCGTTATTTCACCAATAGGAATATACAATGATGGAATGTTTTACAATATAAATGCTGATGAAGTTGCAAACAAGGTTGCAATTCATTTAAAGGCGGAAACACTTATATACCTAACTAAAAAACCAGGTGTTTTGTTAAATCCGAATGACGAATCTTCAATAATTGAGGAAATTTCATACGATATGATTGATTCGTTGATAAAATCTGGAAGTATAAGTGGAGGAATGATACCAAAAATCTTATCATGCAAAGAGGCCATTGAAAGAGGTGTAAAAAATGTTGTAATAATGAGTGGAATTGTAAAAAATCCTATAACGAAATTTTTAAAAGGAAATATTAAATGTACAAGAATATATAAAGGTTAAATTTCTGAAATTATTTTATGAAAGATATTCTAATGGATGCAATCAGAGAATACAATAAATATAGATATCCAGAAATCGAGGCAAATATAGTAGATATAAAGGATAATACATTTGTCGTAGAATTCTTTGGATACCTTTGTAGAAGTTGCGGGTTATATGATCATTTCGAAGACTTAATCTATATACTAGAGGAGAAGGGAATTAAAGCGGAGATAAAGGACGTGAAAAGATTCATAGTTGAAGAAAATGATAGAATTAATGTAGTGTATTTAGTTGAATATAAGATTAAAGATGATTGAAGAATTAGATATAAAAGTTCCAAAGGAACTAATAGCTCAGGAACCTAGAGAGAGAGGAAATTCTAGGTTAATGGTTATAGTAGGTGATAGGATTTATCATAAGAGATTTTATGAAATAGATGAATTTTTGGAAAGTGGTGATGTAATAGTTGTTAACAATTCAAAAGTTATACCTGCAAAACTTGTTGGTAGGAAAAGAACAGGAGGGAAGGTTGAGATATTATTAATAAAAAGGATTGAAAACAATATTTGGAGATGCCTTGCCAGGGGAAAGTTGAAGAGAGATGTTGAAGAAATATATATAAATGATATAAGGGCAAAGATTTTCAGAAAAAATTCTGAATTTTTAATTGAATTTGACAGAGAAATTAATCTTTATAAATATGGAAAGGCACCATTACCTCCGTACATTAAACGTGATGTCCCTATTGAAAAATATCAAACTATATTTGCAAAGGTTGAAGGTTCTCTCGCATGTCCAACGGCTGGATTACATTTTAGTAAAGAAATTGTTGAAAAATTAAAGAGAAAGGGTGTTAGGTTTGTTGAAATAACATTACACGTTGGATTGCCCACGTTTAAAATCATGAATTCCATCGAAGAATATAAGAAATTATTTGAGAAAGAAGCGGAATATTTCGAAGTTTCTGAAGAAGCTGCTAAAACGATAAACGAAGCAAGTAAGGAAGGAAAGAGGATAATAGCTGTAGGAACAACGAGCGTTAAAGCTTTAGAATCATGTTCTAAAAATGGTCTCGTTTATCCAATGAAAGGGTATTCATCACTCTTCATATCTCCTGGATATAGATTTAAGTCTCCGATAAATGCTATTCTAACGAATTTCCATCTACCTAAATCCAGCAACATATTACTTGTTGCAGCATTTGCGGGAATAGATATTATAAAAAGGGCATATTTAGAAGCAATAAGAAATAAATATTTATTTTATTCATTTGGTGATGCAATGCTTATATTAAAATGAGGTATCATGGCGGCGGATATCTTGAAGGAATAATCGATTTTAGCTCAAACTTAAACCCGCTAGGTATACCGAAAATTCTTGAAGAAAAGATATTGGAAGCAATTGAGAAGAGATTGTATAAATATTATCCGGATAGTAATTATAAAGAATTAAGAGAGGCAATTGCAAAATTTTTTAATATAAACGTTGAAAATTTAGTAGTAACCAATGGCTCTTCTGAAGCAATAAGTTTAATTTTATCACTTCTAAGACCAGATAGAATATATCTAATAGAGCCAACCTTTGGAGATTACGATTTGATTGCAAAAGCTCTCAACTTAAAAATTGTAAGATATAAGTATGATGAAAGAGATAATTCCTTTAAATTTGAATTGAAAGATTTAAAAATCGATGAGGAAGGATTATTAATAATTTGCAATCCAAATAATCCAACCGGAAGCTTTATAAGTAGCGAAGATATAATTGAGTTTGCAAATAAATATAAAGAGATGTATATTTTGATTGACGAAGCATATATAGAACTTAGCGATTACGAATCAATAATTTACGAAAGACTGCCTAAGAATATTATTGTTTTGAAGACATTTACAAAAGTATTTTCAATACCAGGATTGAGAATAGGATTTGTATATAGTAAGAATCATGAGATTATAGAAAGTATTGACTATTTAAGACCAATATGGAATATAAATTCAATAGCAGATTATTCTTTGACAAAGGCATTAAAAGAGAGTGCCGATGATTTATGGGATTTCATCTACGAATCAAAAAAGGTGGTAAAGTTTGAGAGAAAATTTTTATATGAAGGATTAAAAAAATATTTTAAAGTATATAAAAGTGTTGCAAACTTCTTATTGTTGAAGTCTAATATAAGTGCGGAATATATAAAAAGCGAGCTTTTAAAGAAGAAAATATATGTAAGAATCTCGAATCATTATGGATTATCAAACAATTACATAAGAGTATCCGTTAGAAGGAGATTCGAAAATGAACTTCTCATTAAATCGCTCGAAGAAATTCTACGAAATCATTAAGGGATTTCTATCATTGATTTCCTTTTTCACAATAATTCCAACAGGAATACATGAAATAAGGTTAGCAGCAAGATACTTCTATCTCATACCATTGATAGGACTTATAGAAGGTATTATATTATACGTTATCTCACTTATTGACATTGCCAATATATATTTTAAAACATGTATTTTATACATTGCGTATTTTTTAATAACAGGTTTATTACATATGGATGGTTTTATGGATTTTCTTGATGGAATATTTTCTGGAAGAAAAGGTTTAGAAGCATTAAAAATTATGAAACAGCCATGTAAGGGAGGGTTATCAATTATTCAAACGGTGATAGTTTTGGTTGCAACATTCTTCCTTCTTCTATCAGTAAGGTATGAATATCTTCCTTTAATCATGGTTTTATCATCGGAGGCAATGTTTTTGTTAGCAGTCATTTCGAGGCCTACAAATTATGATGGTTTGGGAAAATATTTCATATTAGAATCGAAGAAAAGAATTATAGAAAATTTGGTAATATTTGTCTTAACATTGCTTCTTTTATTCATACTTTTTAATTATTACATTA
>JALUTC010000098.1 GCA_027058345.1 archaeon
ATTAGGATTGGATATCGATTTTTATATTAATACGGCCTGTCCCAGAATTATAGATGATTATGAGAAATTCAAAGATTTTATAATACTGAATCCTAACGAATTCTTCATACTATTAGGTAAGAAAAACGATTATATACTAGAGGATTATTTCTGAATTAAAATTATGCGGGGGGTGGGATTTGAACCCACGCAGGCTCTTCGCCAGCAGGTCTTAAGCCTGCCCCCTTTGACCAGGCTCGGGCACCCCCGCATCATCTTCTCTGTAGCTTCTTCTTTCTCTTTCTTTCCCTTAACCTTTTCTTCCTAGTTTTCCACCTACATTTTCCGGCCTTTTTCCATTTTCTAGAACTATGCTTTCCAGCCAAATAATCACCCAAAATATAATAATGAAATTAACGAAATTAAATTATGAGATTAGTAGATGTTATACTTGCAATAATAATTTTCTTCATAACAACGTTTTCATTCCTATTAATATTATTGAACAGTATTAATGTTAATGTTAAAAACCTTGAAACAATAGGTCTCAAGAAGCTTCTGGAAAATGTTAAAATCGAAGATTGTAAAATCTCATATGAAAATATATATTTGAAGATGAAAAATTTTAACGAAGCATATAATGTTGTTGAAATTCTTCCGATAAAGAATAATTGGGATGTAAACTTTTTTTACAGAAGACCCATACTCTTAGAGTCTCCGGGAAATTATACGATTAATATAAATTTCGAATTTTTTCATGCAAGAAACTTTACGATAATTTTGTTCGAGAATAATAAACCGATATTCTTCGAGGCATATTGTAATTATTATAATAAGGAGTGGATTAAGGAATGCAATATAACATTCTCTTCGAACAATACATTGGTTTATATATATTACGATGTAAAAAGGAATAACACGTTATATTATAACAGGAGCTTAAACCTTATTAATATAAGTAAAAATTATACAATATTACCAGAGGAGATAAACCTGAATAAAAAAATCGGTATTACAAGAGGAAAAGAACGTATATCAATCATAAGATATATAAATTGTTATGAACCTATAAGAATTGCATGCATAGATAGAAATCTAAGCTTTTGTACCAAATATTTCAACGAAACAAATTTGAACGAATTGTTTAACCTATCCGGAAATAATAGTATATATAATTTTGATGCGGTAATATTTTTCTCAAATCTGAGCGAAAGGATTTTAAACGAAATAAATGAAACATTGCTTTACGATTATTTTAAAGAGGGTGGAATTGTCATAGTTTTTTATCAAAACAATTATAATTTTTTGTACCCATTTAATATATATAAATTAAATTATAATGGTTACGGGAAAGTTTTGGATGAGAATCTTATGATAATAAATTATCCAAACGTTTTGAGAAACGTTTTCTTCAATAATAGTTTCAAAGCTTTTTCCAAAAACGATTATAAGCATTACTTCATAGGATTCATATTGGATTATGATATAACAAACGAATCCCTAATCTGTTTGAGAGAGGATTGCTGGAATATATCAGCATCTCCCGGAGTTGATTTATCGATAATTAATGGTTCAATAATACTAAGCATGAGAGGAAAGAAAAATATATTATTATCACAATATTTCTTTTTCAACGAATCCTACTTCAACAATATAACTTTAAACCTTAATTATACGATAATAACCACGCCAAACGCCGAATTATTGATCGAAGTATTATTGGATGAAAATATCATTTATAGCCATTATTATATATGTCGATTTGGAGGGGGTTGTATAGATTTTTACAATACATCAACGAAGTATATCAATTTGATTAAGAATAGAGGATGGCATAACCTCTCACTATTTATCTTTCAATTCAATGGAAATACGAACATGATTATAAATATATCCCTATCCTCGAAGTATAATCCTATAGGTCTTATTTTAATAGAAAATTATAGAAATGGAAAACTTATATTATACTCTTCCGAAGAAAATGATGAAATCCTCGAAAATATATTACATTATATTAAAAGGGATGAAAAAAAATATATATTAAAAGCAAAAATATATTATATAAAGTAATTTTTAGTGCTTGGTTAACTTGCTAAGAGATTCTTCCGCGGTTTTGTATATTTCATCTATTATTTTTGAGATTTGACTTATCGATTGTAATTGTTGGTTTACGATTGCATTCATTTCTTCACTGGCAGCGGCGTTGCTTCCCGCAGTATCAGTTAGGCTTTCAATCCTTTTTGTAATTCTTTGTATTGTATTAACACCATTTTTAACCTTTTTAATCATATCTCCAAGCATATTATTCAACCTGTTAACATGTTCGGAAATTTCCATTGCAGAGTTCAATGCAACGTTTATATCTTTTGAACCAATTGTCGATAAATCTATAACCTTTTCTATAGCTTTTGTTGCTATATCCGTTTCCCTTTCAACCATTTCTATTATCTTGGAGATTTCTTCCGCACTCTTTCTGCTCTGTTCGGCAAGTTTTCTTATCTCTTCGGCAACGACGGCAAATCCTCTACCATGCTCCCCAGCCCTTGCAGCTTCTATCGCAGCATTTAAAGCAAGTAAGTCGGTTTGTTCCGATATGCTCTTTATTTCTTCCGTAACCCTTCCTATGTTTTTAACGACTTCTCTCAATTTTTCAACAACCTCTCTTGAATTTCTTATCTCGGAAATTATCGAGTTCAAGTTTTCCAATGCTCTTGAAGATTTTTCTCTCGAATCCGTTGCGCTTTCCATTATCTCTTCGGAATATTTTTTCATATCATATGTCGATGCTTCCAATTCCTCAAAGGTCTTTGTTGATTTTTTCAAATCTTCCGCAACATCATCAACTATCTTGGATAATTCCTCAGCACTTTTAGCTACTTGTTCGGATGCCTTTGCAATTTGCTCAACACCAACATTTATTTCTTTAATTGCAGATTCGACATTGTTTCTCGTCGATTTTATTTCGTTTAAGGATTTTTCTATACCTATTAATGTCTCCTTTATAATTTTCTCCTTTTCCTTTAACTCGCTTAAATCTCTATAAGTTTTTATACAACCGACAATTTCTCCTTTTGTATCATAATATGGACCTATCGATAAAAATACAGGTATTTCCTTTCCTGATAGAAATCTCTTAGTAACTTCGAATTGTCTCGATTCACCTCTTAAAGCAATTTTCAACGAACATTCATCCGTATGACATTTTGGTCCGGGATCTACTTCGTAACATTTTTTACCGATTATTTCCTCTTTTCTCACCCCAGCCAATTCTGCAAATTTATCATTCGCATAGATTATATTGAAATCCTTATCACAGATATACATAGCTTCGGGAACCATATCCATTATCCTTTGTTCACCTTCTTTCAATGCTTTCTTTATATTCGTTATCATGTTTTTAAAACTCCTTGCAAGACTTTCTATTTCATCTCCAGTTTTAGGAATCAAGATTTCATGCTCAAGATTTCCACCGCTTATTATATTCGCATCTTCTTCAAGCCTCTTTAAAGGTTTAACAATTCTCGAATCAATTCTTCTCCAGGTTAATAAGAACGTTGCAACACTTAAGAATAATAATGAAGCCAAACCGATTCCCAAATATATTATTTTTCTTTTATAATTCGAGCTGAACATTTCAACGGCTTTATTCATTTCGTTTAATAATTTAATGTTATTTGTCATTATGAAATTTATAGCGTTATTAAACTCCTCATCTTTTGGCTCATTTTCATATACAACCTTAATATTTTTATAAAACTCGTCCCATATTTTTTTAACGACCAAAAGTTGCTCCTTAACATCTTCTGGTGCAGGAGGCAATTTGACAATTTTTCCATGAATGTAAGTTTCTCCACCATTGATTAATGCATTCAACGAAACATCGAAGAGTTTTGCCGTCTGAATCAATTCATCCTTATATTTTTTGACCTCATCGATGTTCTTCGTATGATGATATAAATGAGTTATTGCCAAAGCTTCCTTCGTCATCTTTTGTGTAAGCATTCTTTGCCTTCCTGCAACATCGATTACTATGCCATCCTTTTCCGCTACTTTGAGAAATATTACTATCATTGAAATTACCAACAGATTTACGATCAACAGTAGCCCAATACTGGCTAGAAGTTTTTCTTTAAGATTTTTAATTTTTAAGAATTCCACCATATTAATAATTCAACTCTTTACGAATTCAGAACAAAATAATACGATTTAAGACAAAATTAATTACTTTTTGCTTCACACATGTTAAAATATGTATCTCATACTAAAATTTGCAGGATTAAAATCCTTTTCTCTAACTACTATTAATACGATCTTTTAACTTTTTCGTATTAAATAAAGAATTTCTTCCTTTGTCTGAGAGATTTGAAATTTTTCGAGGTTAAATTTATTTTTTGTTCAATGATAGATTTGAAGAAGTTTGCAGAAATGCTTGAAAAGGATGAGGAAGCAAGGGCAAAAATTGCTGATATTTTAGCTACTGAAATTGCTCTAAGGTCAAGAAAGCTTATCGTTAAAGCAGTTCTAAGAGAAGTCGCTACAAAGGATGACATAAAAGAGCTTAGGAGAGAAATAAAAGAAACCGAAGAAAAACTTAGAAAAGAAATAAAAGACGTTGAGAGTAGGTTGAGAAATGAGATTAGAGAAACGGAGGAA
>JALUTC010000099.1 GCA_027058345.1 archaeon
ATTTTTAGAAATGAACTTAATTGTTTAGACATTAGTAAGAATAATATTGAAAAAATTCCTCCTATTTTTATTAACAATTTTGTAGAATATATGATCAATCCATATAAAGGTTTTTTATCGGCAATGAGTTTCGATGAAATATTTGTTATACTTAAACCTATTGTTGCAGATATAATCCCTAAGAAATACATTATCGATACGAGTGAAGCGAATGTTCCAAATTCCTCTGGAGATAATAATCTTCCAATTATTATTTGATAAAAATAATTAATAGCACCTACTAAGAAGTTGAAAAACATTACAATAAAACTACTTTTGATAAATTTCTCACGTAACACTTCCTTCAAAATTTTATTCCTTATTTTCACCCTTCTCCCTCATAAATTCTATTAAGTTAAGCAATACACCTACAACCAGAAAATAATATGCATATATTGCAACCTTATTTGCTAGTTCCTCATTATTCAATGCTAATAAAACTGCTGCTAGAATCAAGCAGCCTATTGCTGCAAGAACTGGATATCTCGGATCTACCTTATATATTATAGATAAGATAAAGTATAAAAGAAATATTAGAAGAGTTCTCAACTCTTCATCATACCTATATTTGTAAAGAAGTATTGTAACGATTATAATAGGAAGATATTTTAAAAATGTTTTCATAAAAAATAAAAAATTTAAAGGATTACTTTCTCCTTTTCTTAATAATGTATGCCAATATTATTATTGCAATTATTGCTATAATTATTCCTACGATTATTCCTATAGGTAATTTTGGCTTCTTTACAGGTAGTACTGGAGGAGGCTTAACCTTTTCTAAAACATTGAAACACATCTTAGGTGTCTCTGCAACGTTTCCAGCCTTATCATAAGCGACGATCTTCCAGCAAATGGTTTTATTGACATACTCTTCCTTAGCTATTATTGTGAAGTTGCTCCACGACTTATTTCCATATAACTTAGAAACATTTACAAGTATATTCTCTACGTATAATTCAGCCCTATCTAATTCCACGTTATCTATCCACAAGGCATATACATTGACACTTTCTCCAACAAAAACCTTATCCCTATCTTGACCATAGGTTATATACTTAGGTGGTTCCTTATCTATAAAGACTGGTGGTGCTACTATAGGAACTCTTGTTCCAGATATTGCGAACAAGCTTAACGTCTCCGTCTTAGATTTGTAGTACTTATACTTTTCATCCTCGCCAATTAATGTAGTATTGACAACCTTCCACTTCTCTTCCTTTTCATCATATCTTAATAGAATAGCATCCGTATAATTATACTTCTTTAACCACTCCTTTTCAACGAAAAATTCTATCTCAATAATATATGTACCAGGTTTTAACCTGTGAGATATTTCAAAGAATTTATATACCTTTTCCTTTGGCTCTGGAATTTCTGCTGGTAATTTTTCTATAGGTTTAATATATATCTTTTGAGGATATATCCAATCCTTTGCAAATATTCTAATAACTTTTATATAATTTGATAGTGGTGATTCCTTTACGATTTCAATATCAAATTCAGCACCAGGTCTTAACAATTCTATCGTTACTTCAACGGAACCCTTAGGTCCAAGTATTACACCAGGTTTTACTTCTGGTGGGGGTGGAACATATACAGGTTTTGGTTTGATTTCAAATTCAACAGGTTTTTTAGTTAAGAATTTTTTGTTACCATTTAAAACTAGTTCAACAACTATTTTATATTTTCCTTCTGGTAAATTTAACAAATTCCATGGAATTTTTATAGTATAATTTAATGTTCCACCGTAAACATTTATATATTGATATCCGTATCCATATCCATAACCATATCCGTATCCATAGGTTCCTATAATCCATTGAACTCTGTATCCTAATTGTGGCGTATATCCATAACCATATCCATACGCATATCCATATCCATATGGTTGAAGAGGAACTCCTATTGGTTTAAGTTTAACATTTAATCCTGGTGTAATCCTTGTTCCATTGACATAAAATTCGAACGTTTTAACAATTTTTCCATTTTCATCCATTATCAATATCTTGAACTTATTAAAGTCTTTAAGTAGATCCGACTGATATAAATCTACCTTTACATTTAACGTTAAATCCTCACCCTTAACTATTGCCTTTTTTGGTAGATAAATACTTATATCAATAGCCCTTGCTGGTCCTGATAATACTAGCAATGCAATGATAATAGCTGTAATTATCAATGAAATTTTGTCCCTATTTTTTAATTCCATTATTCATCACCAAAATATATTATAATATGAAGGAGCATAAATACTTTATAAATTTTATGCATGAATTTTTGGAACCATGAAATCATTTTATTGAAATATTATGAGCATAGCAGACATAATAATTGAAAAGGCAATTAGAAGGGCAAAGAGTATAACAATTAAGAAGTATCCGAAAAGGATAAGGGCAAAGGTTTATACAATTAATAAGATAAATACGTTTTGCTCTGTCATAAAGGATTCTCTTAGAAATTTGTTAGACAAGGTAAATCTCGACGGATTTTCGACATTTCAAAAAGAGCTCTTGGATTTATTGGTATCTTTAAAGAGAATAGACGAAAGTGTTCAGGTTGTAAACAAGATATTATCTAAGATAGAAAATGCCGAGGAAAAATATATAACAATGATAAAACAAGAATCTGATAAAAATAAAATAAAGGAATATAGAAGGCAATTGTACGGATTTGTTATAGCACAAATAAAGAGGAAAAAAAGGTATATAGAATTTCTCGAACATGTATATAATGAGATGAAAAAAATACCAAAAGTTAAGGATGAATTTACAGTCGTAATTTCTGGAGCTCCAAATGTTGGGAAGTCAACACTCTTAAGAGCATTGACTGGAAGTGAGCCGGAAATTGCTCCCTATCCATTCACGACAAAAAGTATATTGCTTGGATACATAAGAGATTTAAAGTATGAAATACAAGTCGTTGATACTCCTGGATTATTGGATAGAGAAATAGAGGAGAAGAACGTTGTTGAAAAGCAGGCAATTTTAGCATTGAGACATCTAGCAAATATTATCATATTTGTGTTCGATCCATCTGAAACATGTGGATATGGATGTGAATATCAGTTAAACGTTTACAAAAGCATTAAAAAGCACTTCCCTGATAAAAAGACGATTGTTGTTGTCAATAAGATTGACTTGTTTAACGATGACTCTTACAAAAAATATGACGAAAAATTCCAAGATGAAATATTCTATTGCTCAGCACTTAAAGGAATAGGGGTTGAAAATTTAAAGGAAAGAATTGTGAAGGAATACATGCAAAAAACCTCCTGAAACAGGTGGAAATAGATAAACAGTGTCATTGTCCTTGACCTTATCATTTAAATTTAAATACTCCTCACCTTTAGCTACGAGACAATTTTCAACCCTTAAATTATAAATCTCTGAAATTTTTTCCAACAATTCCTTAACAGTTACTTCCTTGCTTAATTTTATTTCAATAAAATCTCTTCCAATTTTTTCTCTATAAGATGCAAAAAGTTTTACCTTAACCATATATAAAAATGTAATTGGCGGCTTGCAACCGGTTCTCATCGTATCCCTTAACGGGAACTCAAACCGGCATTAATAAAATTAAATGTTAACATCGATAAAAATGAAAAGAAAATTAATGATGAGCTCCGCCTTTTCTGATAGATGATGAAGGCGTCCTAAACTGATAAGTGTTAAAATTCAACATATCTCTATGCAATATATTCCAAGAATTGTTGCGATAGAGGTAACGGATAAATGTAACTTAAACTGTATTCATTGCAGACTTGGTTCAAAAGGTTATAAAGAGATGAATTTTGAAACCGCTAAAAGAATATTTGATGAAATAAATGAAATAAGCAAAAATCCGATCATAATTTTAACAGGTGGAGAACCTTTATTAAACAAGGATATATTTAGAATTGCAAAATATTCGAGTGAGTTAGGATTCATAACAACGCTCGCAACAAATGGTACAATGCTCGATTTTGATACAGCTAAAAAGTTAAAGGAATCAGGTGTGAAGAGAATTAGTATAAGTATTGATTCGTTGAAATATCATGATAGGATAAGAAATCTCGATGGAGCTCTCAATATGATAATAAAGAACATAGAAAATTTGAAGAAAGTTGGATTGGAATTTCAAATAAATACAACTGTTACGAAAATGAATAAGGATGAATTGGAGGATATATATAATTTCGCATATAAAATTGGTGCCAAAGAACTTCACCTCTTTTTCCTAGTTCCTACGGGAAAGGGTAAAGATATTTATTACGAAAGCCTTGATGGAAATGAATACGAGGAAGTTATAAATTGGATTTACGAAAAATTAAAACATGGAAATCTTTTCATAAAACCAACATGCGTTCCTCATTTTTATAGATTGTTATATTCAAGAGAGCCTATAAATGTTAAATCGAGATTCGTAAAATTTACAAGGGGTTGTCTTGCTGGAATTTCCTATTGCTTAATAACGGTTGATTTAAACGTACAACCATGCGGTTATTTTCCAATCTCAGCAGGTAATCTTAAAAATAATTCTTTCAAAGAAATCTGGTTCAATTCAGAACTTTTTAAAAGATTAAGAGATTTC
>JALUTC010000100.1 GCA_027058345.1 archaeon
GCTAGAACTTAGAGGAATAAATGTTAAAAAATATGCAAAAAGAAAATATTAAGGAAATTGAAAAAATATTCAAAGCATTATCATCTGAAACGAGAATCAAAATTGTGAAACTTCTTGGAAGAAGAAATTATACAATATCAGAAATTTCAAAAAAGTTAAAAATATCAAAAGTATCCGTCATAAAACATGTAAAAGTTTTAGAAAATGCTGGAATAATTAAAAGAATTAAACGTGAAAGGGAAATTGAACTGGAATTAATTAGAACAAATTTATATAAAATTTTGGATATATTTAATTTTAGATATAAAGTTTTTGCAATTCATGGAGAGACTGTTTTAGACGTATTGAGGAAGGTATCAAAGGATGTTAAAATTAAAGTGTATAACGATTCCGTATTTGTATATTCGATAGATAATGAGGATGGAAATTATATATATGAAATTAATGGTAAATTACCAGATATTCCGATGAATAAATTTAAGTTAGAAAGTGATACAAGAATTATAATAAGAAAGATTATTCCTGTAAAGTTTAAGGAGATAGTGGTTAAATTGAAATAATAAATATGGAAAAAATAAGAGGATTAATATTGGATGTTGATTATGTAACAGAATATGAAAGGGCCTCAATAAGATTGTTCATAAAATCTGGAGAGAATGTGTTCATAGTTAAGGATAGAAATTTTCAACCTTATTTTTATGTAATTCCTGATAAGATTACGCCCTCACTAATTAATAGGATTAAAAGTATTGAAAGAGTAATTAATGTAGAAATTGTTGAAAGAAAAATATTAGGTAGGAATGTTAAAGTATTAAAAGTTTACACAAAGCATCCTCAAGACGTTCCAAAAGTTAGAGAAGAGGTAAAGAAGGTAGATGGAGTAAAAGAAATCAGGGAATATGATATACTTTATCATAGAAGATACTTAATCGACAAAGGATTAATACCAATGAATTATGTAGAAGTTATTGGAGAAAGGAGGAACGGTTATATATATGCTAAGGATATAAGACAATTGGACGAGGATTTAAAGGAAAACCTGAAGATTTTGGCAATCGATATCGAAGCATATAATCCAAAAGGAACTCCGGATTTTCATCACGACCCAGTTATAATGATTGGGCTAGCATCAAATACAGGTATGAGAAAAGTTTTGACATGGAAACATATAGAAGCAGATTTCGTTGAGTATTATAAAGATGAACTTTCGATGTTGAAAAGATTTGAAGAAATTATAAATGAGGAGGATTTCGATATAATCGTTGGATATAACTCGGATAACTTCGACCTATTATATATTAAGAAAAGAGCAGATGTATTGGGTTTGAAATTAAGATTGGGAAGAGACGGATCTGAACCAGAAATTAGAAAAAGGATTGATGGTTACGAGGTAAAATTGAGAGGAAGGGTTCACGTTGATTTATATCCAATAATTAGAAGAAATTTAAGTCTTCCAAGTTATACTCTAGAATATGTTGCTAAAGAAATTTTGGGAATAAATAAGCGAGAAATAAACAAGATGAAGATCTGGGAGATATGGGATAAGGGAATTAATCTGAAAGAGCTTGCAGAATATTGTTTGAACGATGCAGAAATCGCACTTAAATTGGCGGAAAAATTTCTACCTTTGTACTACGAGCTCTCTAGAATTGTAAAACAGACATTATTCGATGTAACAAGAGCAACGACCAGTCAACTTGTAGAAATGTTATTAATTAGAGAGGCATATGATAAAAAGGAATTATGTCCGAATAAACCAAAAGAAGAAGAAAGGGAAGAAAGAGAGGAAGAGACATATGCTGGAGGATATGTAAAGGAACCGGTTAAAGGATTGCACGAAAATATTGTAGTATATGATTTTAGAGCATTATATCCAAGTATAATTATAACTCATAACATAGACCCGTCTACCGTTAACGTTAAAGATTGTAGCAATTATGAAATTGTTCCTGAGGTTAAGCATAGGATTTGTAAGGAGAGAAAGGGTTTCATACCAGATGTTTTAGAGAGATTGGTTAAGAAAAGGATGGAGATAAAAAGGAAGATGAAAGAAATTAAAGATGAAAGTTTAAAGAAGATGCTTGATATTCAACAAAAAGCTTTGAAAATATTAGCAAACTCTGTATATGGTTACATGGGATATGCAAATGCGAGATGGTATAAGAAGGAGTGTGCCGAAAGTATAGCTGCATATGCAAGATATTACATAAGGAAGGTGATAGAAATGGCTGAAAGGGAATTTAATTTTAAGGTAATATATAGTGATACAGATTCATTATTTATATTATTAAATGATAAAAATAAGGCTAAAGAATTTTTGGAATATGTAAATTCAAAACTTCCAGGAGAGATAAAACTTGAATTGGAAGGATTTTATAGGAGAGGATTGTTTATAACAAAAAAGAAGTATGCATTAGCTACCGAAGATAATAAAATTATAGTTAAAGGATTAGAATTTGTAAGAAGGGATTGGGCACCAATAGCAAAAGAGACACAGAGAAAAGTTCTCGAAACATTATTACTCGAAGGAAATATTGATAAGGCAATTAAAATCGTTAGAGAAATTATAAACAAGTTAAAAAATAGAAGTGTGAAAATCGAGGATTTAATAATACATACGCAGTTGACTAAGAATATTGAAGAATATGAGAAGAGACTTGAACCTCACGTTGTTGCTGCAAAAAAGTTACTAAAGAGGGGTATAAAGGTATACCCTGGACAAATAATTGGATACGTAATAACAAAAGGATCAAAACCTATCTCTCAAAGAGCAGAGCCTGCGGAATTTGTAAGCATAGAAGATTACGACATAGATTATTATGTTGAGAATCAAGTCCTAGCAGCTGTTGAAAGAATATTCGATGTACTGGGTTATTCGAGAGGATTTATAAAGCATGGAGCTTCTCAAACAACTTTAATGAGATGGTTCAAATAGATGATATAGAAAGATTTTTAAATGAAACATTAAAAAATCTTGAAAGAAATCCAAAAGTTGATCTGGAAAAGCTTGAAGAATATGTTTTGAAATTGAATGAACTTCTCGAAAAATATTATTCGGAAAACTTCTTTGAAATTACTAAATATACAATTTATGCGAAAATGTTTAACGATATACAATCAATGGTCAACTCCCTCCTCGAAATCATCAAATATTCTAAAATCTCAGGAAGCATCCCAAATAATTTAATACATAGAATAATATATATAATGAAACATATAAAATTTAAGCTAAGCGAAATGAAGGGCCTCTCATCAATGTTAAATGTTATTTGATAATTCATGATGTTTCAACAGTTCGATCCATTATCAATAATTCTATGGTTCTTATTATTTACGATACTATTCTTCTTATTTTGGAGGCTACAGTTCTATAAGGTATTGGCTGATTTGGAATCATTATCAAGAAGATTAGATAATTATACGAAGAGGACGATAGATTTATTATGCAAAATATGTATTGAAAGAGGTTCGGGAAGTTATAGGGATAGAGATAAGATTGAAGATTTCATAGATTTCTTTGTAATCCCTCCCGTAAGCTTAGACCCTTATGGAATATTAAAGAAGATAGAGTTTCTCATAGATAAATCTGAAGAGAGGATAGAAAACTTCATACAATCCATAGCTCCTAAAATAGATAATGTCTGGAAGGCAAATGCCATCGGATTATTAAAAGGTGCGATATCATTGCATACAATAAATAAGCAGGTAAAACATTACATAGGATTGTTGAGAAAAACAGGCAGCTTACAATTAGCGATGGTTCTGCAAATGTTTATACCTATACTAAGGAGATTTGTCGATAGCTTGATGCGAGGATTAGAAGCAATAGCAAATTGTAAACCTATAGGAGATGGTATAGGACCATATGTAGTTGCCAAGATGATTAAAAATAAAAATAGTTTAAGACAAATAGCTAAGGATTGCATATATGCAGAAGAAATAATTGATGGTAAACGTGTATTCTTAATGAAAGCTTTAGGACCAGGAGCAACCGTTGGAAAACCTGGAGAAGGAGTTAAAAATATTGCAAAGCTTTACAAATTGTCAAAAGTTATAACAATTGATGCCGCAGCAAAACTCGAAGGAGAAGAAACGGGAAAGGTTTCTGAAGGAATTGGAGCTGCGATAGGAGATCCAGGACCAGAAAAGGCGAAGATAGAAGAGGTTTGTATGAAATTAAACATCCCTCTAGAAGCAATTATCATCAAGATGTCTCCAGAAGAAGCTATAGAACCGATGAGTGAAAAGATAGCTAAAGCATCGGATAAAGTTATAGAGAAAGTCTTGGATTCAATTAGAAGAAGTAATGGAGATGTTCTTGTTGTTGGTATAGGAAATACATGTGGAATAGGAAATTGCTTCGATGAAATTAAGGATTTAAAATTCGAAGAAATTCCTAAAAGAAAGAAGTAATATGAAGGAAAAAATTATAGAGGAATTGATCAAAATACAAAAAGAGTTTTGGAAAAGTTTCGACATCCCTTTGATAAAAGAAGTAGAAATAAAAGATGGTATATTAACAATTGTTGGATATGATAGGACAGATAAATCTTTCATCATTGGAAAGGGTTATATTGTCGGGAAATTAAAG
>JALUTC010000101.1 GCA_027058345.1 archaeon
AAATTAAGGAAGCAATAAAGAAGTATAACCTTAATAGAGTAGTAGTAGCTTCTTGCTCTCCAAGATTACACGAACCTACGTTTAGAAAAACTGTTCAGGAAGCAGGTTTAAATCCATATCTGTTTGAAATGGCAAATATTAGAGAGCATTGCTCATGGGTTCATATGTTCGATCCAAAGGCTGCAACGGAAAAGGCTAAGGATGCAGTAAAGATGGCAGTTGCAAAAGCAAGACTCCTCGAACCATTAGGGTTTATAAAGGTTCCAGTTAAGAATAGCGTCCTTGTTATTGGAGGAGGAATTGCAGGTATAAGAGCTGCATTGGACCTAGCAGATATGGGATTTAAGGTATATTTGGTTGAAAAGTTACCAAGTATTGGAGGAGTAATGGCTCAATTGGATAAGACGTTTCCAACATTGGATTGTTCGATTTGTATAGAAGGACCATTGATGTCAGATGTTGCAAAGCATCCAAATATAGAATTAATATCATATGCCGAAGTTGAAGAGGTTGAAGGTTATGTAGGAAACTTCAAGGTAAAGATAAGGAAGAAAGCAAGATATGTTGATGAATCGAAATGTAACGGTTGCGGACTATGTAGCGAGGTTTGTCCAGTAAGAGTTCCAAACGAATGGGATTTAGGTCTTGGTGTTAGATCTGCTATTTATAAACCATTTCCACAAGCTGTTCCTAATGTTGTTACATTGGATAAAGAGCATTGCATAGAATGTGGTTTCTGTGAGATTGTATGTGAGAAGAATGCAATAATTAAAGATGATAAGGACAAGATAATAGAAGTAGAAGTTGGAGCAATAATTGTTGCGACAGGTTACGATATATACGATCCGAGAGAGAGAAACGATTATCATTACAACGATTATCCAAATGTAATAACTGCATTGGAATTAGAA
This sequence comes from archaeon, assembly GCA_027058345.1. Taxonomy (GTDB): domain Archaea; phylum Hydrothermarchaeota; class Hydrothermarchaeia; order JALTZZ01; family JALUTC01; genus JALUTC01. The sequence continues at coordinate 912 of JALUTC010000101.1, forward strand.
AGATTGTTCAATGCTTCCGGACCAACTCAAGGACATGTTGTAAGGCCAAGCGATGGAAAGGAACCAAAGAAGGTTGCATTCATACTATGTGTAGGTACTAGAGATAGAGGAGAAAATAGTTATTGTTCTGGAGGAGTTTGCTGTACATATAGCTTAAAGTTAGCCGTAATGCTTAAAGAAAAGGATCCAAAGAAAGATGTTGCGATATTCTACATGGATATTAGAAGTATTGGAAAAGGATTTGAAGAATTATATTCAAGAGCAAGAAAATTGGGCATAAGATTTATAAGAGGAAGACCTGCAGAAATTTATGAAAATCCAGATAAGAGCTTGAAATTAATATACGAAAATACATTGGAAGGTAGAGTTTACGAAGAAGATTTTGATCTCGTTGTATTATCTACAGGAATGGTTCCTAAGAAGGATGCGGATAAGATTGCAAAGATGTTAAAGCTATCCAGAAGCCCTGATGGGTTCTTTATGGAAAAGCATCCAAAACTTGCACCAGTTGATACAGCGACGGATGGAATATTTCTAGCTGGGGCATGTCAAGGACCAAAGGATATACCAAGCTCTGTAGCTCAAGCAAGAGCAGCTGCGATGGCAGCAGCAAATCTATTATCTAAGAGAGAAATAGTCCTAGGTGGAGACATAGCAGAGCATATATATGAAAAATGTATAGGTTGTGGAATTTGTACTAGAGTATGTCCATTTGGTGCTTGGAAGTTAGTTGAGGTCACTGAAAATGGTAAGAAAAAGAGAAAGGCAAAACTTACACCTGCATTGTGTAAAGGATGCGGAACATGCGCTGCAGAGTGTCCTGTTGGAGCAATTAAAATGAATCATTTTACAGATGAACAGATATTTGCTCAGATAGATGCTGCATTGGAAGAGAATCCTGAAGATAAAATCATTGCCTTCCTATGTAATTGGTGCAGTTATGCAGGTGCCGATACTGCAGGTGTATCTAGATTACAATATCCTACAAATGTTAGAATAATTCGAGTAATGTGTTCTGGAAGAGTTTCGCATAAATTTGTCCAAAGAGCATTTGAAAAGGGAGCAGGAATGGTATTGGTAGCTGGATGTCATATAGGAGATTGTCATTACATTTCTGGAAACATTCACATGAAAAAGAGGGAGCAAAAGATAAGGAAGTGGATGGAGCAAAATGGAATAGATCAAGAAAGGTTTAGATTAGAATGGATTTCTGCGGCAGAGGGTGTTAAGTTCCAGCAAGTTATAAAGGAAATGGTAGAGAAGTTAGAAGAATTGAAAAAGAAGGGCAAGATTGTTAAACCAGTGAAAGCACGTGCATGATTAAATTGCTTCTAAAATTTTTTCTATAAAAATTCTTTCGGGCACTGCTCCTTCAAATGAAATCTTTTCATTTATTACAACTTTTGGAACTGCAAAAACGTTATATTTTGAAGCTTCTTCTGGAAATTCACTTGCATCATAAACTTCGGCTTTTATCTTATCGTTTTCTATTGCAAATTTATAAGCAGAAATTGCAGCCATTGGACAATATGGACACGTTGGGGTTACGAAGACTTTTATTGTGACATCTTTATCTATGTTCTTTACTTTATTTAATACGTTGTCTGATAATTGTGTATTTTTTGTCGATAACATCTTAATTGTTTCTATCAATGTTGTATATTCATATCCGTATGGTATTCCGTAAAATCTTATACCAAAGTCTTTTCCATTCTCATCCAAAAATACTAGTGCTGGAAACTTTTTCAAATCATACTTTTTTGCCTCATTACTGTCTCTTTCATATATTTCAAATGAAATCTTTTCTATATTGTTAGACAACGTTTTCAATATTTCTTCGCCATCTTTACTATATGGGTCTTCTCCAGCTTTAAATAGCAAGATTTTAACATTCTCCTTCATTACACTCAATTCTTTCTTTGTCTCTTCCAATAAATCCTTTCCAATCCTTACCATACTTTTGTTACCTCTTTTAACATTAAGAAAAATTATTTAGAAAAATATATGAGATTTAATTTAAAAAAGGGGTTAAGAGTATTAGGAATAGCGGAGAGGTTTGATAAGAGGGATGAATATTCTATATTGGCAGGGGTTATAATGAGATGCGATTTAATAATTGATGGTTTATGTTATACATTTACAAGGGTTGGTGGTGATGATTCAAGCGAGAAGATAATAAGGATGTATAAGGAGTTAAATAGGAACGATGTAAATGTAATACTCATAGGTGGATGTATAATTTCATGGTTCAATATTGTAGACATTGAAAAAATATATAATGAGTTGAATATTCCAACAGTATGCATATCTTACGAGGAGACATCTGGTATTGAAAGTTATATAAGGAAATATTTTCCGGAAAATGAATTTAAGATTAAATTGTATAAAAAGTTGGGGTTAAGAGAAGTTATATATTTAAGAACGGGGCAAAGGGTATATGTTAGATATTTCGGTTTAAAGTATAACGATGTTAAAAACTTATTGAATAGGATTACAATCTTTGGATCCATACCAGAACCGATAAGGGTTGCAAAGATGTTTGCAAATATGTTGTATAATTTATGGAAATCATCGAAACAGATATATTAATAATTGGATCTGGTGCATCTGGATTAAGAGCGTCGATAGAAACGTCGAAAAGATTTGAAACGATAGTTGTTGATAAGGGAAAGATTGGAATATCGGGTGCATCATTTTTAGCAGAGGCAGGGATTAGTACAATAATTGAGGAAGGAGATTCTGAGAATTCATTCTTCAACGATATCTTAAGATCTGGAAGATATATAAATGATGAAAGACTTGTTAGAATATTGGTTTCCGAAATAAAACATAGGATAAAGGATTTGGAAGATTTTGGCATCGAATTTAATTACAATGCAAGGAGGCTTGGTGGATCATCCTTTCGTAGAGCAATATTTATAGACAATAGAACTGGTCAGGAAATAATTTCTAAATTGATAAATGAAGCTAGGAAATATGGTGTAAAATTTTTAGAGGACATGTTGCTCATCGATTTTATAAATAAGAATGGAAAAATATTTGGTGGGATATTCTACAATTTAAGAAAGGGAGATGTCTCTGCAATTATTTCAAAGAAAACAATTCTCGCAGCGGGTGGTGCATGCAATTTATATGAAATAACAACAAATCCAACAACGATTACTGGTGAGGCAATAAGCATAGCATATAAAAATGGTGCACTACTGGCAGATTTAGAATTCATACAATTTCATCCCACATCAATAAATATCGAAGGATTTAAAGGTATAATGTTAACGGAAGCTCTTAGATATGAAGGTGCGAAGATTGTAAATAGAAATGGAGAGAGATTTGTTAACGAACTTGATACTAGAGATGTTATCTCTAGAAAAATTTTCGAAGAAATTGAAAGGGGAAATGGGCCTATTTATTTAGATATTTCTGGAATTGATATTGAAAGAAAATTTCCATCTTTATATAAATTTTTAAAGGATAATAAGCTTCCAATGGATAAAATTGAAATAATACCATCGGCACATTATTTTTTAGGAGGATTAGTTATAAATGAGAATTGCAAGACAAATTTAAAAAACTTGTTTGCTTGTGGAGAAATTGTCTCAGGAATACATGGTGCGAATAGAATAGCTGGAAATTCTTTAGCAGATACTCAGGTCTTTGGATATAGAGCGGGATACTATTCAACGAGAGAATTGCTTGAAGAGAATATTGAACCGAATATTTCTAGAACTGATTTGAAGAGATATGAGAGAGAAGTTTTTAAGAGAAGAGATGGTGAGAACGTTTTTTCATTGATAAAAGATTTGAGAGAAATAATGTATAAAAATGTTGGAATAGTTAGGGATGAATATTCTTTAAGAAGGGCATATTACGAGATTGAAAAGTTATCAAAGATTCCTGCAAAGGTACATGAAGGAAAGATATTTAATGTATCGATTGCAAAATTCTTTGAATTTAAGAACATGCTATTATTAGCAAGGCTTATAATTAAATCTAGTATTTTGAGGAAAGAATCAAGAGGATGCTTTTATAGAAGAGATTTTCCATTTGAACGTAATGAATATAGAAAAAGGATATTTTTGATTTCTTCTTCTCGATTTTTGTAAAGTATCAGACTTGCTACTTCTCATCACTTCTCAGAGTGAGCTGGGTTTCATCACATAATATGTAGGAATTTTAACGTTTATATTTTTCTATCAATTCCTTAGCATATTCGTAGCTAATGTTATTACTTCTTATCATTTCATCAACAACCTTATCCAATATATCCAATGGGCATCCTAACGATAGAGCTATTTGTCTTGCATGAAGTTTCATATGTCCTTTCTGAATTCCTTCCTTAACCAATGCTCTAAGTGCTGCGAAGTTTTGTGCCAATCCGACCGAAGCCATGATGCAAGCCAATTCTCTTGCAGATTTTACGCCCAAAATTTTTAGACAAACTCTTGCAACTGGATTACTTCTCGTTGCTCCACCAACTGTTCCAACTGCTAAAGGTACTTCTATATATCCGATTAAATTTCCTTCCTTATCTTTTTCATAATGTGTTAATGGTTTATAACCATTTAATGCTGCATATCCATGACATCCCGCCTCTATAGCTCTTGTATCTTGTCCCGTAGCAATTGCAACAGCGATTATTCCGTTCAATATTCCTTTGTTATGTGTTACAGCTCTGAATATGTCGTTTCTTGCAAATTCATATGCATCGAGAATTCCTTCAACGATTTCATCCCCTCCAGTAGCTTCCTTATCGAAAATAGCATAGGCTCTTGCCATTCTATATATGGCGAGGTTTGATACAATTCTTAATCTAAATTTTGCTCCAATAATATCTTGAATGTAAGGTGCGAGTTTTTCACAAATTGTATTTACGATGTTTGCACCCATTGCATCGACGACGTTAATTAAGACATGAACGATTAACATCTTTCCTCTATTTGTATTTAATTCTCTAACAATTATATCCTTTACACCCCCTCCTCTTTTAACAATGCTTGGTTTAATTTCATTTGCAATTCTTATCAATTCTTCCTTTTTGTTTAATATTTTTATCATGGCATCGTATGTATTTTTTACATCCACGAATTGTATTTGTCCAATCATTATTGATTCATCGGCATTTGCAAAGAAGCCACCTTTAATTCTAGCAATTTTAGCGGCATGAGAAGCAGCGGCTACTACGCTTGGTTCTTCTATTGCCATTGGTATTATATAATCTCGACCGTTTATCAAGAAGTTCATTGCAACACCTAATGGTAATGGGAATATTCCTATCACATTTTCTATCATTTTATCAGCCTCTTCCAATTTTAATCCTTGACCTTTCAATAAATTCACTTCTTCATCTGTTAGCTCTGAGAATTCTTTAACGAATTTTATTCTTTCTTCTATACTTAATTTGTAAAAGCCTTCGTATCTGGAAGATTTCATAAATATTATATGGTCGCATGATATAAGAAAATACCTACAAAAAAAAGGGATGAAATTTATATATAAATAACATGAGACTCTTATTCATTGTTCTTGTCATAATTCTCCTAATAGGGATTTCTCATGGGTATAAGTTAGTTGATAAGAGAATATATTATGAGAAAATCACAGGTTTATATAAATTTAAGGATTATTTATTTGTATTAAAGGAGAATCGATACATAGATGTTTACAAGCTTGGATACAATTACTTGGAGAAAATGTATACGATTAAGGGTAGAAGTAAGATAGATTCCATGATAGGTTTTGAATCTTATAGAGATTATTTGATATTGAGTGATAAGGATTATTTGCTATTCGTCAGATTATATTCTATAAAGAAGGATACATTCTTGTATAAATATTGGGAGAAAAGTCCTCCGGAAACATTATACGTTGCAACTTATAGTAAGAATTATAGGGATGCAGATATTTTATTGCTTGCAGATTTTGGTGAGAACAAAAGGTATAATTATTTGGTCGTAATTATAAATGATTACAAAACATCTTCCTCAAAAATTTTCACACTTAAGCTTGGCGATGGATATTTTGTAGACGTATGGAATAAGAGCTTTAAAGGTATAGCAAGGTGTGCAACGATTTTTGATTACAATGAAGATTCTTTCGATAATTATTTAGCAATATGTTTAGGAAATAATATTTTAATATTAGATAAGGCTGGAGATATTGTTTACAAGGTTTCTCTATCTGTCGATAAAATTTATCCGGCTGACTTTGATGAAGATAATTTCTACGATGATTTGGTTGCAATTTCTGGAAAATATTTATACAAATTGGAAAATGAAAATGGTATAATAAAAGTTGATAGGGCATCATATCTAAACAGTGACATTAAAGGAATATTTGGAGTATACGATGGTAATAAATTAAAGTATTATATAATTTATACGAAAAATTATATATATGAAATTTCGAAGAAATTAAGTGTTATTGGAAAATTTTACATCGATAAACCCTTAGACTTTGTTCTAAACGTTGACAGCGATAAGGATGGGATGGATGACGATTTGGTAATAGTATCAAATGGAACGTTATTTCTTTTTAGAAAGAGGTATGTAGAAATACCGGAGCTTGTATTAAGATATAAAATATATTCTGAAAATGGGACAATTGAAATTAAATATTTTCTAAAAAATGTAAGGAATGCTACAGCATATAACGTTAAGCTAGAATTTGGTTTCAATAGTAAATACCATGTTGATGAGTTCGATAAAATTTATGGAAGAGATGTTAAGTTGGGAGACAGAGTGTTTAATGGTAGTGAAGGATTGTTAAGTATACGATTGAGATATCAGGACGAAAATGGAATTAATTATGAAAAATATTTTGAAGAGAAGATTGAGAAAATTCTTGATTTAAATTTAATATCGAAGGATAAAACGCTTATGATAAAGATAGTTAAAAAGAAGGATATAAATATTAATTCTCTTTTAAAAATATATTTGAATGGATTAAGATTTAACGATGATAGCAATTTTAAAACGTTCAAGGTAGGGAATTTCAAGGACTATTATTTATATAGGTTTAATTTGAAAGGGAGCTATGGAGAGGTTCATGTTATATTGGAGTATAGTTATGGAAATGTAACATTTAAGGAACATAGATATGAGAAGATTAATATTGGAGGAGAGGTTTTAAGGGAAAAGAAGGTAAACATAACTGTACATAAATATGTGGAGAGAAAAAAGGTATCATATGGAGAAGAACTTCCTATATATATAAATATAGTAACGAATATAAGTGGTGTTAAAGGATTTGTAAAGGTTAAAATAATTGATACATTACCTAAGGGATTTAGATATTTGAAGGGAAATGGTTCATATACTTTGATGCTTCTTCCAAAGGATAATTATACGTATCGATATGTTGTAAAGGTTAAGAGCAAAATATTTTCATTAGGAGAAAGGGTTAAATTACCGAGAGCAAAGGTTATTTATAATGGGCATGAATTTTACTCAAACGAGGTAGAGATATATATAAAGCCAAAGGTTTTTCCATTACTTATTGCACTACTTCCAATTTTTGTAGCTGCTTACTTAATTATAAGAAAAAGAAGGATACGTAGTAAGGAAAGGCTTGTCAAGAAGATGATAGAGTTATATAAGAGGAAGGGAATTAAACCAAACATAAAGGAAATAGCTAGGAGGTTGAATATGGAAGAGGATGAGGTTAAGAAGATATTGAGGAGGATGAAAAGATGAAAGGTATTTATGTATTGATTCTTTACAATAACAAGAATAGAGAGGTAAATGTTGGTAGTTTAGGGAAGATAAAATTTAAGGAAGGGTTTTATGCATATGTAGGATATAGTAAGGGAAATGTATTTAAGAGAATATCGAGACATTTATCTAAAAGGAGAGATAGTCATTTACATATCGATTATTTATTGAAACATTGCACGGTTAAACTCGTCTATTATTCAATAACGGATAAGAATCTTGAGTGTGAAATTGCGAAGAATATAAATTTAACACCAATAAGGAATTTTGGTTCCAGTAATTGCAGTTGCAAATCTCATCTCTTTTATTCAAAAAATATATCTGAGTTAAAGGATAGAATTGAAAATGCATTTAAAAAACTAGGTCTAGATTATAAACCTCTATTTTGCTAGGACGAATGATGAAACAACTTTATACAAATCTTTTTCTCTCATAAATCTTGTACCTATAAGGGCTGCATCCGCATATTTTAATACATATTTCAAATCATTGACTGAAGAAATTCCAGAAGCAGATATTATGAGAATTTCCTTATTATACATTCTAACATATTTTGATAGTCTTTCAGTTCTTCTCAAATTTATTTCTAAGGTATCTTTATCCCTATTATTTATCATTACGAGTTTTGGATTGAATTCAATAATTTTATCAATATCTTCTTCTGTATGAACTTCGATTATAGGTTCTATCATTAATTTTCTTGACGTTTCTATAATATCCTTTATTTCGTTGACATTTAGCAAACTCGAAATTACAAGAATTGAATCTGCTCCGTAATGATAAGATTCATAAACCTGAGATTTTGTGAATATGAAATCCTTTCTCAAAACAGGTACTGGAGAGATACTTGAAACCTCCTTTAAATATTTTATATCTCCGCAGAAGAATTTTCTTTCAGTTAATACTGAGATTCCGCAAGCACCTGCTTTTATGTAATTTTTAGCTATTTCTTTAACATCTTCAAACTCTCTTATCCTTCCTTTAGGTGAGCAAAACTTTATTTCAGCAATTATAGGATTTCTTCCCATTTCCTTAGATTTAATAATACTTGAGTAAAAGTTTTTTGGAACTCTACTAAATTTTACATCTTCCTTAAATTCTTTGTAGTATTTTTTTACTTCATCAAGAATGCGTTGAAAATTTATCATAATTTTAATTTATATTCCATTTTATATTTTTCTCCCCTTCTTTCGAGAAATCCTTCCTTATATAGTCTTGCCAGATATGTGGAGACATGGCTAAGTTTTATTCTTTCACCAAATATTTGTTCATATTCTTTCTTAATTATATCGGATGTAACCCAATCGTTTGGATGCAACTCCTTTATTAATAGTAGAATTTTTTCTTTCTGTGATAATATGCCATGATATTTAAACCAATCAATCTTACCAGATAATATACTTGTCCTTTTAATTTCACCTTCAGGTCTTTCCCTTATTTTAAATATAAATCTAAGGAATTCATCAATCCTGACAATCGCTTCATTAAAAGGTACGCCATGTATTTCGTTTACAATTCTTTTATTCCTCTTTTTTACAACGATTGTAATGTTCAAATATTTACTTTTATCATATAAATATTCAAGATAATTCAATACTTCTTCTCTTATCTCATAATAATTTGGATTATCAAATTCTATCGATAATCTTTCGTCAGAGTTTGTTATAAATATCTCAATCCTTATATATTCATCCATCATTAATACAATTGACAAAATGTTAACACTATCAAATGATAATTCCTTTAAGTTAGGGGTTAATAAGGTTTAAATATCCACAAATTGTTAATTATAAATAGTTATTGCTAGAGTATATGAGGTGAAGATTAATGTCTTTAAATATTAGAAAAAGGTTTGTCAATGGAATTCATAAACAAAGGGAGATATTAAGAGTTATAAAGGATGGGGAACTCATTACTCTTGATGAGATTCATAAAAGATTATTGGATTTAGGTTATGATATAGATAAGAGGCATCTTGCAATGTATATTAGGTATAACTTGCTACATAAAGACCTCATAAAAATTAGGATAGGAAAGAAAACTTATTATGCGAAGAAGAATACGACAAAATTACAATTGAACCTTTAAACTTATAATTATATGATAAAGATAGGAATTGCAAAAACCGGTAATATTGCGACGAGTATTATTCTCGAACACCTTTTAGATGAGAGAGCTGAAAGGGAAGATATTGAAATAAGAGTATTTTCTTCAGGGCCAAAATTAAGAGAAAAGGATTGTGAAGAAGTATTAAATTCTGTAATTAATTATAATCCAGATTTAATCATATATATAACTCCGAATGCTTCACTGAAACATATATTGAAATGTGTTGAAAAATATTTGTCAAATAAGACTAGTATAATAATAAGCGATTCTCCAGCAAAGAAGTCAATAAAAAGATTTGAGGAGCTAAATCTTGGATATATAATAGTTGAGGGAGATGTTATAATTGGTGCGAGAAGGGAATTTTTGGATCCAATCGAAATGGCAATATATAATGCTGCGATGCTAAAAATATTATCGATAACTGGAGTATTGAGGATAGTATTTGAAGAGATTGATAAGGCAATTTCTTCTTTAAAAAGTGGAGGGAAATATTTACCTAGAATTATTATAAATTCCAATATTTTACTTGAAAAGGATTATATATCAAATCCCTATGCTAAAGCTCTCGCATATTCTATATATGAAACCTTGACAAAAATTGGAGAAATAAATATGAATGCATGCTTTGTTGAAAAGGACTGGATAAAATATACATACAAGGTTACATCTACACACTTATTACTCGAACATCTTGAAAATGCTGCTGAAAAAATTAGAATGATGGAAATTTATGAGGATAATGTTTTAAGAACACCCCACTATAAGGATGGAAAGTTATTATTAAAAAGGAAGCTTCTGGAAAAGCCTAAATGAATTAATTTTTTAAAAATGATGAAAATTAATGAGGAAACATGATTCTATCAGAATATCTAAACATTATCAACTTTAGATTGAAAAATATTTTTGAGGAGATTTTCCCATACAAATTTTATTCTGCCGTTAAACACCTACTTATAAATGAAGGCAAAAGATTAAGAGCTCTATTAACACTACTTACATATAATTACTTTAGGGAGGATTTAGAAAGATGTATAAATCTAGCTTTAAGTATAGAACTTATTCATACAGCATCCCTAATACACGATGATGTGATAGATAGAGGAGAATATAGAAGAAATGTTCCAACCGTTAATAAATTATATGGAGAGAATCTAGCAATAATTGCTGGCGACTTAATATTTGCAAAAGCCTTCCAATTAGCAGGGAGTTATGAAAATAAAAATATAATTGATAACATATATAGAATGTGCAAAGAACTGGCTGAGGGGCAGAGTATAGAATTGTTGAAGAGTGGTAACTTAAATATATCAGAGGAAGTTTACTTAGAGATAGTATCTAGAAAGACTGCAAGTATATTTAAGTATGCCCTTAAATTGGCTTCCATATTAGCAGGTGCAGGAAGTCGTGAGGTGTATATCTTTGAGAGAATAGGAAAATTCTTGGGAATTGCTTATCAAATAATAGATGATATACTAGATATTAGTGGAAGAATAATTGGGAAGGACAAATTAAAGGATTTGAAGTTTTTAAGACCAAATATAATCTTGATACATACTTATTCAAAACTCAAGGAAGATGAAAGAAAGAGATTCATCGAATATATAAGAAGGGGAGATTTTGAAAAAATTATTCAGATAATAAATAGGTATGGTTCGATAAATTATGCAAAAAGGAGAGCAAACGATTTTATAAAACGTTCGTTAAAATATATAAAAATGCTTGAGAAAAATTCTAAAAGAGAAAAACTCGAAGAAGTTGCAAGATTTATAATTTCGAGGGAATATTAATGCTTAAAGCCTTAATCCTAAGAGCACCAGGAACGAATTGCGATATAGAGACGAAAAGATGTGTTGAACACTTTAATATCAAGGGAGAAATAGTCCATGTAAATAAGTTGATTCGTGGCGAATGTAAATTAGAAGATTATCATTGCCTAATAATTCCTGGAGGATTTTCTTATGGTGATAGAGTTAGAAGTGGTGCAATTTTGGGAAAGATCTTGAAGGAAAGATTGGGGAGTGAAATCAAGAGATTTCTCAATGAAGACAAACCAATACTTGGTATATGTAATGGATTCCAAACATTAATAGAAGCAAATTTATTGGATAGTGTTTCGCTACTAAAAAATATATCGAATAGATATGAATGTAGATGGATATACTTAAAGGTTACAAGTGAGAAAACAATTTATACGAGAGGTTTGAAAAATAAAGTATTATATATACCGGTTGCACATTCTGAAGGAAGGGTTTACATGGATGAAAAGACTTATAAAAAGCTTGAAGAATCATCAAGAATCATC
>JALUTC010000102.1 GCA_027058345.1 archaeon
ATCTACCATTATCCTGAGGATTAAACCTTTGCCTTAAATTTAATAACACGTGTAATTTTTGAAATAATTGTTCGAAAAATAATTATATGATTGATGCAAAAACAAAATTGGTCGCATTGATAGGAAATCCTGTCGAACATTCATTATCTCCAATAATGCATAACGCTGTATTTAAAAAGTTAGGACTAAACTATGTTTATTTAGCATTTAAAGTGAAGATGGAAGACTTAGAATATGTTGTAAATGCTTTTAAATCATTGGAAGTTAATTTCAACGTAACAATACCTTACAAAATAGATGTTATAAAATATTTGGATTCATTATCTAAGGAGGCAAAACTTATAAATGCTGTGAATGTCGTTAAAATAGAAAATGGAAAAGCAATAGGTTATAATACAGATGGTCTAGGAGCATTAAAGGCGTTGAAAACAGATGTTAAGAATAAATGTGTACTAATCCTTGGTGCTGGAGGTGCTGCTAGAGCTATTGCATTCCAACTAGCATTAAATGGTGCAAAGTTGTACATCGCAAATAGAACATATAATAAGGCTGAAAATTTATGTAGAGAAGTTTCGGAAAAAACTTCATCGAAAGCAATCCCACTAAAATTAGATAGAGAGGAAATTAGAAGAATTATTAGGGAAGAGGTTGACATCGTAATCCAAGCAACTTCCGTTGGAATGTATCCAAATGTTAACGAGACATTACTTTATAAAGAAGATTTTAAGAGAGATTTAATCGTAATGGATATCGTTTACAATCCACTTGAAACTAGATTTCTTAAAGAAGCAAAAAAGGCAGGAGCAAAAACCGTAGATGGATTAGGCATGTTGATATATCAAGGAATTGAATCGTTGAAGATTTGGTTCGGAATAAATAATGAAGATGAACTTGAAAAAATTATGAGAGATGCTATAATGAAATATTTGAAATTACATTAAAAATCTTGGATTTTCCTCCAAAAATTCTTTAATCCTTTCCATCGCAACTCTCAACCTATTCTTATCCGTTACGTAAGATATTCTAAAGGAATTTCTCACACCAAAAGCTTCTCCTGGAGTTAAGGATACATACTTTTCCAAAAGTAATCTTTTACAAAATTCTTTCGAATCTTTTATCGAGCAAAAAACATAAAATGCTGCATCAGGCTCTATATATCTTATCCCAATTTTCTTCAAATATTCCTTAACAATTTCTAATCTCTCACGATATACTTTAATCGCTTTCTCCCTAATTTTTTCCTCAATATCTAAAGCTTTCAAGGCTACTTCTTGAGATAATGAGCTCGGAGATATGTAAAAGTTTTGCTGTATCTTTGAAAACTCCCTTATCAATTGCTTATCCGCAACTATATATCCAATTCTTAAACCAGACATTGAGAATAACTTTGAAAAACCATCCAACAATATTGCTTTATCTAAATTTAAAAACTCTAACATAGATGGGCTTCTATTTACGTTGAACGTTAGCCTCGAATATATCTCGTCACTAATAACGTATAGATTATAATCCTCGGCAATATCTGCAATTAATTTTAAGCATTTTCTATTGAAGAATTTTCCCGTAGGATTACATGGAGTATTTATAATTAATGCCTTAACCTTTTTATTTAAAGCTTCGAGAAGCTTTTCCTCATCAATTTTAACATAATCCTTCAAATCTACATATACTTCTCTTGCCTTAAAAAATCTGACAAAGTTTGGATAACATGGATAATATGGTCTAAATATTATAACGTGATCACCCTCTTCCAATATTGTTCCAAATATGTATAAAAATCCTAAGCTAGTTCCACCGGTAACGATTACATTTTCCATTGAAATTTCAACCCTGCACTGATCACGAACTCTATTGGAAATTTTCTCCCTTAAATCTTTTCTACCTTCAGATTCCGTATAATAAACGCGTTTGATTTTTTTAATCTCTTCTATAAGTTCATCCTCTAGATTTAAATCTGGTTCACCAATTTCTAATCTAATGACGTCGAATCCTTTATGTTGTAATTCCTTTGCTTTTGAAACGATTTCCATAACTTCGAATGGTTTTATTTCAAGTATTCTTGTGGAATATCTTTGCATATTTTATTAAGGAAGGAAGTTGTTGAAAAAATATAATAAATGAGAAAACCATCAACAATCGTATATATATCAGATTTATTAAATGGAACATATTTGGAAGAGGAAAAATGTCTCGTAACTATTAGAGGAGAATATGTATATAGATGTAGAATTCTTGGAACAGTTATAGATAAGAGAGAATATGATGATAGAAGATATGGATTTATAGTTCTTGAAGATTCTTCAGGTATTATAAGGGCAAAGTTCTTCGATAATGTATACGATTATATAAAGAAGGTAGAGGTTGGAGATATTGTTGAAGTTATTGGTAAGCCTAGGAAGAAAAACGATGAAATATATATTTCGGTTGAAATATTGAGAATTATAAATGATATAAATTATGAACTTTTGAGAGAATTAGAGCTTTGTCTTAAATATTTCAAAATGGGTAAGGTTGAAAGAGAGGCTAAAGAAATCGAACCAGAAGATTTGAAGGAAAAAGTATTGAATGCAATTGAAAAATTGGACGAAGGAGAAGGTGCTGATTTTTACGATATATTGAACGAGGTTAAGATAGATGAGGAAAAACTCGAAGAAATAATAAACGAGTTATTAGCTGAGGGAGAGATTTATATGCCAAAGATAAATAAATTCAAAAGGATTTAAACTTTCGTTAATATTTAAATTAAAATAGGATGTTAATTTTTATTATTATTGGGAAAAAATCTCTGAGGTGTGAATATGCAAGAGCAAAAGGAGAAAGAATCTAAGGAAATTGTCATATTGAATTCAAGCCATAGGGAATATCTTGTCGACGAAATATTTAAGAAGATGGATGAAACGACAAAACATGTTCATTTAAGCATAAGACCAACAATAGGAATTCTCGTAATGATATTAACTGCTGCACCAAACCTGGAATTGATAACTTGTCCACCAAGCTTATATGAAAGAACTCCTGAAAAGATTAAGAAGGCATTGGAAAAGGTTGGAGTGAAATTCCAACCATTACTCCTCTCACCAGGTAGGCCAAGAAGTCATCCTGAATGGAAAATAGAAAAAATATCAGAACTTGAAAACAAGGGATTATCACTTAAGGATATAAGTTCGGAACTAAATATTCCAGAGGCTACGGTGCATTATTACATAAAGAAGAGAGGAAGAAGAAGAAAAAAGGAAGAGTAATGGTTTCAACAATTATACTTGCAGGGGGTTTAAGCAAGAGATTTGGCACTGATAAAAAATTTTATAAAATTTTTGGAAAAACATTCCTCGAACATATTTACAACTCTGTTAAAGAATTCTCAAACGAAATTATAGTTTCAATTTCCTCTGTAAAAGATTACGAAAAAATTAGGAAGATATTACCAGATGTCAAAATAATTTTAGATGAATACAATGAAAGAAGCCCAATTAATGGATTGAAATCTTGTATAAAACATTGCAAATATAACATCGTAGCATTAACACCTTGTGATACGCCATTCATAAATCCAAACGTTTATAAATATATGATAAGTTTGTTGAAAGATTATTCTGCAGTAATTCCTAAGGGAGAAAAAATTCATATATTAAATGCAATATATAAAAGAGGAGAGCTTTTGGAAGCATTAAACAATATAAATTTAAATGACAGCGTCAGAAAATTAATACAGCTTTTAAAAAATATATTATTCATAGACGTTGAAAGATTAAAAGCTTTTGATGAACATCTCCTAACATTTATAAATATAAATAGCGTGAATGATTTAAATAAGGTGTTTAAATTGATAAAAAGATAAATTGCTAATATGGCTATAATTATAGAAAAAATTTTGTCAAACATACTAATCTCACTTTTCATATTTTATATATTTCTTTTTATATATTTAGAAATTAAAAATAATTTTCGTTTATTAAATTTGTTGAAATCCATATATTTTTTGATACTTTTAATTTCGATATCATCATTAGCGCTTCTTATTTATAACTTTATAATTTCGAATTTCAAATTTGTATATGTCACAAAATATAGCAGCAGGGAGCTTCCAACAATTTTTAAAGCATTTGCAACATTTGCAGGATATGAGGGTACATTTTTCCTGTTGGGATTCCTTATACTATTATTTTTAATACCTTTACTCAAGGATATTGATAAGAAAGGGATTAGATATGCATTTACGTTCTCGATAATTATCTCTTACTTTTTTATACTAATTTCTTATATTTCTGGATTGTTTAAAACATGGTATGAGGAATTTCACGAAATATTACATAGATATAAAGTAGCTATAGAAAATGTCATCATGTTATATCAAAAAGAATTCGGTCCCTTTGATCCTATTGAAGGTGCATTTTTGAATGGAAGGGGGTTAAACCCATTACTTCAAAACTTTTGGATGTTAATACATCCGATAATTGTTTTCATTGGATACTCACTTATATTTATAGCGTATTCCATAACCATTTCATCA
>JALUTC010000103.1 GCA_027058345.1 archaeon
ATTTTAACGATTTTTAACTATTTTAGATATGTAATTTTTTATTTGTAGGAATGAATTATAATCCATTGTTTTTTTAATAATGCTTAGTTCCTTTTCTATATTGAAATTTCTTCTCGTAAGCTTTATTGCGATTTCGATACACATATAATTACCTCGATTTATGAAATTTTTGTTGAAAATCTTTTCGCTTAATATCTTTCCTTTGATAAAATAAAAATCCTTATATTCCTTTGCTTCTTCCATAATACATTCAAGATATGCATTGCAATTTTTAATCACAGGCAATTTAAAATTTTCTGAGGGGAATGTTTCTATATCATTAAATTCTTTTGCAAGAACTTTCAGAAACAGAATTCCATCTTGAACAAAATTTATAACAAATATTCTCGACCTTAAAACATTCTTTAATGTTCTTGACCATTTATACATTTTTAAAAACACATTATTTTTGAATATATAAACGCCGAATGGTGCTAAATTATAACTCGAATCTTCATTTTTCGTTGAGATTATACATTCATATAGAACACCTTTTTTGAATATCATTTTTCATTGAAATGCTCTTTAAGTTTTTGAACAATTTCATCTAAGATTTCTTCAGCTAAAAATACATCGTATTCGGTCTTTTTCAATTTTTCATTTAGAGCCAAATTTTTATACCTTTCTTTAATCACGTTCATTTCATATAATCCTTCTTCAAGAATATGTAACCAGTATTTTGCCTCATCTATTAATAAACGGCACTCGTTACAACATATCCTATTTTCATATTTCAGAATTTCTTCCTTAAACTTTTTCTCCAAATCATTATCCATAAATATTATGATAAAAATTGATGAGATAAAGGAAATCGTATCAAAATATGACAAGGATAATATACACATTGGTTTAATAGGTTCTCACTCTGCACTTGAAATGGCGTATGGAGCTAAACTTGAAGGAATGAAAACAGTTGTGATATGTCAAAAAGGTAGAGAGAAAACGTATGCAAAATATTTCAGGAATTTATTCGATGAAGTAATCATACTTGATAAATTCTCGGATATGGTTAAAGATGAGGTTCAGGATAAGCTTAGAGAGTTGAACACAATATTTGTACCATCGAGATCGTTTTCTGTTTATGTTGGATACGATAACATCGAAAATAAATTTTACGTACCAATTCATGGAAACAGGTTTTTGTTAAAGATTGAGGAGAGAAATTTGCCAAGAAATCAATATTATTTATTGGAAAAAGCTGGGATAAATATGCCAAAGATATTCAAAAATCCAGAAGAAATAGATCGATTGGTAATAGTTAAGGTTCCTGAGAAGAAGAGGAAAATAGAAAGGGCATTTTTCTTTGCAACTTCCTATGAAGATTTCAAGAGAAAAGCGGAGGAGAGGATAAAAAGGGGTATAATCGATGAGAACGATTTAAAAAATGCTACAATAGAGGAATATATTTTAGGAGCAAAGTTCAACGCAAACTTTTATTACTCAGTTTTAAATGATGAAATAGAACTTTTAGGTTTCGATAGAAGAATACAGACTAATATAGATGGTTTCTTAGACCTACCTGCTAGGGATCAATTAGAAATAGATGTTTCGATACAAAATGTTGAAATCGGACATTACGCCGTTACTTTGAGAGAATCTCAGATAGAAAAGGTTTTCGAAGCAGCTGAGAAATTTGTGGAAATTACTAAGAAGGAATATCCTCCGGGAATTATTGGTTTATTCGCATTGCAAGGAGCATTTACCGTTGATTTAAAGTTTTACGTCTTCGATGTATCTCCTAGAATTCCCGGGTCTCCATGTTTAGATGCAGGCAGCCCATATCATAGATGGAAACATCTTAAAGAAATGCCTCCTGGAAGAAGGGTAGCTGTCGAAATTAAGGAAGCAATAAAAAGGAATAGATTGGAAGACATCGTTACTTAATTTTATTTTTATGTGATGATGCACCGCGACATCTGAAAGGTGATGAGCTCGCGACAAGCTGATTGATATGAGAAGGTATCATATAAAAGGTAGTCAGGCAAGAAGGTTGCTTAAAAATTTACTTCAGGAATTTCCAGAACTTAAAAATTACATTGGTAAGACTTTTGAAGTAATAGAATTTAACGAAAACTTTTCATACTTAATTGTTGACGGAGAACCAAATTTTATCATATACAAAGGGATTGCATTTCCAAGTTTGAAGGTTTTAAAAGAAGTTGAGATAAACAAATATTGGATTCTCGTTGATAAAGGGGCTGCGAAGAGTATACTAAATGGTGCAGATTTAATGAGACCAGGAGTTATAGATTACGATAAGAATATAAGAAAGGACTATCTTGTTTACATAAAATACGAGAGATTTCCAATTGCAATAGGATACAATCTATGGAATGTTGAAGAATATGAAAAGAACGAAAAGGGTAAATGTGTTAAGGTTTTTCATTACATGAATGATAAGTATTATAAATACGTTTGTTCAAAGTGATTCTTCCTCAGAGTAAATTGTATACAATGATATTAAACTTGTAGGAATTGTATGTTCTGTAGCAAATGTTATACCTGGAGCTAAGTCTAAAACGTAATGGGCAAATCTGAATAATCCCTTTGGAATCCCTTCTCTTGAACCTGCAAATATATATATTTTTTCATAGTTTTTTAAATCCCTTTTCAATCTATCTTTTACCTTCGTAACTTGCTCTCCTAATGGATCGGTAACAATTATCAGATGTTTCTTTGGATTTAACTTCCTTATTACTTGAAATATATTTTCTATTGTTACTTGTACCTGAGTTATTTCTCTAGGATATGCCCTCTTTTGTATAAATACTCTCGCTTTTATACCTTCTAAAACTCCTTTCAAAAATTGATAAAATTCCAAGGCATTTATCTCATCGTGATTCGCTATTATTAACTTTGATATTTCGAACGACTGTGCAGCCCTACCAATTCTCTTTCCCATTTCATAGCAACCATCTAAAGATCCCCAATATGGCATTTGTACGAATACTATCTTATTGAATAGTTCTAAGCAAGATTTCTTTTCTGGTGTATATTTTCTCTTTATTTCCTTACCGTCTACCAAGCATAGATAAGCATCCTTGTTTATTATTTCTACTCGTATAAGTTTCTCTGGAAATTTATAATTGACGTCACATCCAGTTAATTCCTTTAATGCTCTGACACACTTTACATTAACGTCTACGGATGTAAAGTTATGTGTTCCTCTTCTAACAGTTTCGACAGCAAAGCTATTACATCCTTTAATTTCCTCTGCAAACTCCTTACATGCTTCGACGATTTTTTCAAGATCTGCCTCAACCTTTTTATTTACCTTATATGCATGTTCAACCTCTGGTATCTTTAAAACTTCGTCCAAATCATCTGTATATGCGATCACCAATCCTAAATAACCTTGGGGCCTTGCATCGGCTTTAATATTCCTCTCCTCTAGATATGACTTTACTATAAATTCATTTCCCTTT
Source organism: archaeon (assembly GCA_027058345.1). Taxonomy (GTDB): domain Archaea; phylum Hydrothermarchaeota; class Hydrothermarchaeia; order JALTZZ01; family JALUTC01; genus JALUTC01. The sequence continues at coordinate 3,465 of JALUTC010000103.1, forward strand.
CTTGTTTTTACGAGTATCATCCTTTAGATAAAAGAATTTTTCACATTTTTATTTCAATTTCTTTCTTAATTTCATTCTCTTCATTAAACAGAGCATCAAGCATTGCAAGTATTTGCTCATCTCTGAAATTATTAACCTGTATTGCACCAGTTGGACATGCACCACTGCATGCACCGCAACCTTTACATAATGCTGGATTAACCTCTGCCTTTCTATCAATTATCTCTATTGCTTTAAAATCACATACCTGCATACATAATCTGCAGCCAATACATTTCTCCTTATCTACTCTCGCAATTATTGGTTCTATTTCAATTTCCCTTCTACTCATTAACGCCGCAGCTTTTGCAGCAGCAGCCGATGCCTGAGCAACAGATTCTGGTATGTCTTTCGGTCCTAAACAACAACCTGCTAGGAATATTCCATCGGAGACCGATTCAACAGGTTTTAACTTTGGATGCGATTCTAAAAAGAAACCATCTTCTCCAATCGATATTCTAAGCATTCTAGCCAATTCCTTTGCATCCTCTCTAGGTTCTAATCCCGTTGCCAAGACAACGAGGTCAAACTCAAATTCGAGTTTTTTCCCTATTAATGTATCTTCAACAATAACTTTTAGGTTTTTTGTTTTCGGATCCTCTCTTATTTCGGATGGCTTTCCTCTAATAAATTTTATTCCATATTCTTCCTGAGATTTTTTATAAAATTCTTCATATCCCTTTCCACTCGCTCTTATATCCATGTAAAATATGTAAACTTCAGCATCCGGATGTTTTTCTTTATACAATCTCGCATTTTTTATTGAATACATACAGCATACTCTTGAACAATATTTATTATATCTTTCATCTCTTGAACCAACACAAAGTATGAATGCTATTCTTTTAGGTTCTTTTCCATCGCTTGGTCTTATAAGCTTACCGGCTGTTGGTCCTGAAGCATTTATAAGTCTTTCGAACTCCAATGCAGTAATAACGTTTTGATATCTACCATAACCATATTCCTCAATTTT
>JALUTC010000104.1 GCA_027058345.1 archaeon
ACATTAAATCTATATTCGGGTAGTATAAGATTATCTATAAACGAAATACTCGATGGTTTATTCTCGAAGGATTATATTTTGAGAGAAATTATTTGGGAGTTTAGAATTCCATGGGTTTTGATGTCAACATTTGTCGGAGCATCTCTTGCAATCTCAGGGTTACAGATGCAAAACATATTGAACAATCCCCTTGCAAGTCCATATACTTTAGGAATATCTTCGGCAGCTGGATTTGGTGCAGCATTATCATATGTATTTGGAGAAAAGTATATAAAAGGCTTATCAACGGATATTCTCGTTACAATTACTTCCTTCATTTTTGCATTCATCTCATGCCTGCTAATATTATCCATAGGAAAGATTAAAGGATTTTCTAGCGAGACATTAATTTTAGGAGGAATTGCAATATCCTTCTTATTTCAATCTTTATTAGCATTGGTTGAATATCATGCGAGTGAGGAAGCATTACAAGCAATAACGTTTTGGCTATTCGGTAGCCTATCAAAATCGAGTGTTGAAAAGGCATTGATTGTTATGTTCGTATTGATTTTATGCACAATATATTTAATTAAAAATTCTTGGAAGATAGCCGTACTTAGAATGGGAGACGATGTCGCAAAATCCATGGGAATAAATCCGGAAGTTTTAAGGATTAAATTGCTAATCATAGTTTCAATATTAACCTCCGTATCGATATCCTTTGTCGGAATAATAGGTTTCATAGGTCTCGTTTCACCACATATTGCGAGAATGTTATTGGGAGAAGATCAAAGGTTTTTGATAATATCATCAGCAATCGTTGGAGCGTTATTATTGAATATAAGTGCGATATTGAGCAAGGAAATATTGAAGGGGGCGTTGATTCCAATAAATATAATAACGTCTCTCTTTGGAGTACCTTTCTTCATATATTTAATTATAAAGGGTAGGAGGAGGTATTGGTGATCGAAGTATTAAACTTAACCTTTAGTTATGGCAATGGATTTTCCTTGGAAGGTATAACATTTAAAGCATACCCTGGGGAGATTTTGTCCATTCTTGGTCCTAATGGTTCTGGAAAAAGTACATTACTCAAATTGATTTCAGGAATATTAAAGAAAAAGGGAGGCAAGATTTATATATTTAATAGGGATGTTGACTCTCTCGATAGAGAATTTTTGAACAATATCATAAGTTATCTTCCTCAAGATTTATACATACCTGGAATTTTGACGGTTTACGAATTCATACTGCTTGGACTCTCTAACAAATTAGGATTAAGAGTTAAAGATAAATATTTAAAGGAAGTTGACAGCATAATTGAAAAGTTGGGCATTGAAAATCTATCTGAGAAATACATTAACGAGATAAGTGGTGGTCAGAGGAGAATTGTCGAAATAGCATGGTGCTTGGTTAGGAAGCCAAAGATATTATTACTTGATGAACCAATATCAGGATTGGATATTAGGAATAGGATAAAAGTCATGGAAATTATAAGGAGGATTACTATTGAAGAAAAAATTACAACCATTGTTGTCTTACATGATTTAAATACGGCATTGAGATTTTCAGATAGGATAATGTTGCTATCAAATGGTAGGAAAGTATTCGAAGGAAGACTTGAAGAATTCTTGGGTAGATTTGAGGAAGTTGAAAGGCATTACAAAATTAGGTTAGAATCTAATATAAATGAATTTCCGTATGTTCTTCCAATAAATTATAAATAACTTTTATGGTATATACTTATAAATGTAAACCCAGCCATTCGTATATACAAGTTTAAAATGTTTTAATCCTCTACCTTTTCCATTAGGTTCAAATGGTAGGAGTTTTACCAATAATAAATTTTCATCCCCTTCCTTTCCTATCTGAATCCAAATATCATAGACAATTCCACCCTTCGTCCTTATTGGAAGTATTAAATAGTTTCTTAAACCCACAGTTTGAGAAATTCTCCTTATTTTAATAATGTCCAAAGATTTATTTCCTGTTGATTTATATTTAAATATATAATATATAGTGGTATATTTTTTATCGTTTATCGGAACCCTTACTGGAACGTAAACGTAATATATATTATCTTCTGGTCTATATCTTACTTCTCCAACAATTCCTACGTTGTTAAATATTCTGGAAATTACCATCGAATCTAGAGAGAAATTTCCAGTAGAAGGTAGCTTAAAGTTCCAGAGTAATATTCTCGTATATTTTCCTCCATTTGTCGCATGGTAATTTATAGCCCAGCTCTTTCCCAATTCTTCAAGTGATACCAAAACATATGTTGGAAGATTTTCCGGATTATATATTTGCATTAATCTTGAGAAATTATCTTCCGATGATAATAATGCGAGAGCAACATCTATATTTCTATTCCAACTTCCATTTCTTTCAAAAATTGGTGGTCCTGCATTACCCCCGTCAACTATTGTATACCTATCTGCAAATACTTGTAAATAGTAACCATAGTCCCACCAGTGAATTAGTAGAGAATTTTTCTCAGTATTCTTCTTAATCCATTCTCCTGCATCCTTCCATGGAATTACTGATAAATCGGCATTTTTCATCCCTAATGCATATAATATTCCTTTAGATGCAATGTTTATTATTATTAAACCTGCGAATAGTACCAACAGAACATTTTTATATCTTTTGAAATGATTTAAAATTGCTTCTATGATTACGATTGAAAGAAGTGCTAAATTTAATGTTAGAAATAGATGCAGTCTTACCATCCAATAAGAAGCAATTATTGATAATATTGTCCAGAAAACGATTAATAAATCCTCGAATCTCCTATTTTTGTAAAATCTATATGAAAAGTATAGAATGCCAAAAGGTATGAATATTAGCAAATATCCATGATATTGCTTAAAATCTTCTATCGTTGAATTCCTCCAATAAGCAACGGTATTACCGGTTAATCCCTTTTCTCCCTTAATATATCTTGTATAAAGATTTTCAAAGAGATTAAATTTCAATTCATAAATGAGAGCAAACGTGAAAATAATTAAGATAAACATTGCTAGAAGCTTCTTCCTATTGATTTTCAATCTGTTACTTAAATAAATGAACGAGAGATTTATCAAATATAACAATGGAGGTAAATAAAATATGATAAAATCTTCACCAAAAGGCTTAGGTATATATGCATATCTACCTGAGAATAATCCTCGAATTATATGAGAAATTGATATAAAAAGGATATATGTTAGAATGAATTTATCATTTCTTTCAAATCTAAATATCATGTATAAAAGGTATATATTTGAAGATATTGCAATAACTCTTAGGAAGAAATCGTTTCCCCCCCAAGTTAAGGATGCGAGAGAACAGAAAATTATTGCAAGACTTACGTTCAACAAATATTTTTTAATATCTTCCTGCTTTAAAGCTCTCAAAAAGAATAATATCCATAGATAAATCAATGGTAATCCTAAAGATTCTTGACCAGCATCACCGGCGGTATTTCTTGAAAATGCTGCGAAGGATGCAAGATAGATAAGTGATGCGAAGAATGAAATTTTTACATTCCCTGTGATTTCTTTAAAGAGGAAGAACAGGACAACTCCTGATAATGCTCCGAAGAATGCTCCGAAAAACATCATGTAAATCATTAATGCTTCCTTTGTATATTCAACGATTCCTATTGAAGATAATATTTTGAAGGAATATCCTATGGCAATTGGTAAAAATAATATTTCCTTTGTTATAATTCTCCCCGTGGGATAATATGATTGAAGATATATCAATTTACCATCTTCCTCTTTTATAAAATCCGTTTCTAATCCAGAAAAATAAATTGCAAGTTTATACCAATAGTAGCTATCTGGGTCATACAACAATTTGTTATATGGTATAGTTGTAATTCTTATACAGAATCCAAAGAGAAATATAAAGACTATCAAGATTATCAATATTAGTGATTTTTCGCTAAGCTTGAATTGCATAAATAAGAGAGAAAAAGTTAAATATTAAGAAAAGTTTTAAATATGCCAAAAATGAAATATAAATTACAGAGGTATAATTAATGTTTGAATATCTAATTTTAACAGTATTATTACCAATTATATATAAGAAGAAAATATTAACAGCAAGAGCGACGATTGTTGCAGGAATATTGGGATTCTCTATTTTGTATTTAACGAATGTAAAATGGCTCATACTATTAATATCGTTTTTAATTATTTCCGCTATTATAACAAAATATCGATGTGATTATAAGTCTAAGATATTTAACGAATGTTTTTCAAGAGACATTCCAAACGTTTTGGCAAATGGCATCCCTGGATTAATATTTGCATTAATATATAAATTTTATCCATCTGATATAGTTGTGTATTCATATCTATCGGTATTATCCGCTTTAATGGCGGATAAGGCATCATCAGAAATTGGTGTATTAAGCAAG
>JALUTC010000105.1 GCA_027058345.1 archaeon
GTAATAAGCAGTTTTTGAAACACCCAATGGTAAGTTTGGATTAAACCATCTCGAAATTATACATAATTTCATAATTATTGATGTGCAACTTTCCTTTTTATAAGATGATGAATTAAAGGATTTCTGATAAATGATGATGCCTGCCACTACTGACTTTAAAATAAAAAATTGTTTTTAATATGAGAAAATATACAAATGAACTAAAACCAAACGAAGAGGTTGAAGTTGCAGGTTGGGTTCATGAAAAGAGGATTCACGGAAAATTAATATTTTTAGTCCTTAGAGATAGAGAAGGATTCGTACAGGTAACACTGTCGAAAAAGGATGTTGATGAGGAAACATTTAAAATTGCGAAAAAGATAAGTAAGGAATCTGTTATAAAAGTCATAGGAATCGTAAGAAATGAACCAAAAGCTCCAAATGGAATAGAGATCGTACCTAAAAAGATTATTGTCTTAAATAAAGCTCAGACACCTCTTCCATTAGATCCAACGGAGAAAGTTCCGGCAAATTTGGATACGAGACTAGATAATAGATTCATGGATTTGAGAAGACCAAGAATTTCTGCAATATTTAAAATTAGAAGTAAAATATTAAACATTGTAAGGGAATTCTTTCATAAAAGGGGATTCATAGAAGTTCATACACCAAGAATAATAGCAACAGGCTCTGAAGGAGGTACGGAATTATTTGCTCTGGATTATTTTGGTAGAGAGGCATTCTTAAGCCAATCCCCTCAACTATATAAACAAATGCTCATGGCATCTGGATTAGATAAGGTATTTGAAATAGCAACTTATTTTAGAGCAGAGGAACATAACACTGTTTGGCATTTAAATGAAATCACTGCAATAGATTGTGAGGTTGCATTCATAGATAGTCATGAAGATGTCATGAAAATTCTAGAAGAACTTGTCGTAACTGTTATAAATAGGTTGAACGAAACATCGAAGAAAGAGTTAAGTATACTTGGAATCGATGAAATTTATGTAAAAACACCATTTCCGAGAATAAGTTATGATAAAGCATTAGAAATATTGAACGATTTTGGTATAAAGTTAAAGTATGGAGAAGATTTAACAACAGAGGCCGAAAAAAAACTATACGAGTATTTTAAACAAGAAGGATATGATATATATTTCATAAAGGATTATCCTTATATAACGAGACCATTTTATACATATTTTGAAGGATTAGAAGATAAGCAACCAGAAGAAATACTCGAAATGTTGAAGGAAAATCCAAAGATAAAAACTAGAAGCTTCGATTTGGATTATAAAGGGAGAGAAATTTCCTCAGGTTCTCAGAGAATTCACATATACAATGCTTTGGTTGCGAGCTTAAAATTTAAAGGTCTAAGAGTTGAAAGTTTCAAATATTATCTGGAAGCATTTAAATATGGGATGCCACCTCACGGAGGGTTCGGATTAGGAATAGAAAGATTCCTCATGCAGCTATTAGATTTGAAGAATATAAGAGAAGCAGTTCTGTTTCCAAGAGATAGGAATAGATTGACACCATGATTAAATTATTCTTGAAATCATTAATATTGATGCAAGTTTTTCTATTGTTTCTTCATTTATTTCAACGACAACTACACCTTCATCGGGTTGTCCATAGAATATCACATAAGATTCGTCGCATAACATTAAACATGGAATCACAGCTAAGTCTTCCTCACCATCAACTATAACAATACTTCTCTCATATTTTAAGGCTTCCCTTATTTTTTCGTACAAATCTTTCGTAACAGTTGATGGTGGATTTCTTGCACGAAAAATCTTAAAGTTTTTAAGAACGTCATTGCTTAAACTTATCATTTTATTCCTTCTAGTCTTCAAGTCTATTATTGAAACCTTTGGATAAACATTTCTACTTATTAATGATAGGAATACTATGTCTCCAACGCAAATTATCTTCTTATTTTTCGCAATGGATAATGCGTCGTCTATGCTTTTAAAAATTTTTCCAATAGGTTTTCTCAAGAATTCTTTTACATCTTCTGAAAATTTAAATATTATTTCAGACATATAATATCTCGCTTTTTGTTAACAAATATGTAGAAATTTCCTCTAAATTCGGAAACAATTCCCTTAGCCATTATTCTTTTACAATCGTTATACTCACTGTATTTGTGAACAATAAATGCATAACCATATCCATCAAATATTTTCATAACATAACTCTTTCCTGATTTACTCAACCTCGATTCTAAAACATCTCCCTTAACAATTACGTATTGGCCAACGAATTCCTCTAAATTATCCAACCTTATCTCCTTCTTGTTTAAGTAATAATATCCAAGGAGAAATATTCCTATATTTAAAATTATAAATGAAATTATTAAAAATTTAGGTACATGAACCCTCAACATCCTGATAAAAAGCTTCGTCAGAAATTCTGGAATTCTCAGCCTTATATCCTCTTAGTGTTTCAATTCTGAACAGATAAGATTTATACCAATAGGTATCTGGTTTCTTTTTATAAGGGATTAATTTCCATGCCTTTGTTTCTTCAACGAATCCCCAATTTACATATTCGCTGAAATCCTTAATTATATCAGTTATGACAACATTTGACTCTATTAAATATTTCTGAAATTCCAACCATTTGTTCAATGAAGATTCAACCCTTGTTAATCCAAAATATCCAGCACACCTTTCTCCCTTAAGAGTTACCAGTCCCTTAGATATGAATGCCTTAAATCCTGGCAATGTTTCTGGAGGATCTGTTATAAATGTGTCGAAATTCTTCACATATTCATCTGGTAAGGGTTCTCTTAAATCAAACACAAATGCTTCTATATCTAAATTATAATCATTGGATACATTCTTTATAAAATCTATCAATCTCTTATCTATATCTAAGACGACAACCCTTTTTGCAAGATTTGTCAATGCCACTGCTATTGATACCAAATCATCATCTCCCAAAATTATAACATCCTTATTCTTTATATCTCCTCTACTTGTTGCAAACACCACCCTTGCAACTGTTGATATCGGTGTAATATATCCCTGATCATACTCTCTTACCGGTTCTGGTCTATTCTTTTGTATTTCCAAAAATTCTTCGTATAAGTTCTTAAATTGTTCCAAATCAATCCCCTTTCCATTGCACGTCTTACATTTATATTCTATCAAATCTTCGACTTCTAAATCTTGTAGTAATTTCTTACCATTCTCCGTTAAATATATTCCATTGTTTATCTTAACGAATCCCCTTTCCTTTAAGACGTTTATCGTCTCAGTTACAAGTGGGAGTGGTTCTTCAGCAATACTTACTATCTCCCATATATCGTTTGTCATTTTTATTGCTTGAAGAATTCTGTAAATGCTTCTTTCATATGTAATTATACCAGATCTTTCCTCGACAATTCTTGCAATTTCTTTTAGAATGCTCATATTCATTTTTATCAAAAATAAAAATTTAATTGATGATTTTCGAATTAATACAAATTTTAACCAACGCCGCAATATCTTCGACATTAATTTTCATACCATTATATGCAAAGGAATTAAATATAAGCGAGATAAAAATAGGCATGATAGTTTCTTCATATCATCTCGCTTCCATATTATCTGCATCAATTTTTGGTAGGCTATCCGATAAATACGGTAGAAAAATATTCATAATTTTGGGATTAATCCTATCATCCATTTCCTTTTATATGTTAAAATTTACGAATGATTTCCTCTCATTGCTTTTCGTAAGATTTTTGAACGGATTTTTCGTAGAGATGTTTAAACCTTCGATTACATCTCTCGCATACGAATCAGGTATAAATATGAACAAGTTTTTTTCAAGTACAAGTTTGGGATGGTTATTTGGATTTTTATTAGCTGGAATAATTCAAGATTATGACAAGATATTTTTTTCATCTTCAATACTGTTTCTAATATCAATACCACCATCGTTAAAAATCAAGGAATTCTCAGAAAAGGTAAGAAGTGTGAGCTATTCCAAAATTATCCTAGAAAATTTTAAGATTTATTTCTCATACCTATTAAGACATATAGGTGCATCTTCCGTATGGGTTATACTACCTATATATTTGAGTAAAATAGGTTTAATAAAATTACAGATAAGTTTTGTATATATGATAAATCATGTATTTCAAACAATATTTTTAAGATACATAACATATAGATTTGGTAGCATTTTATCCATGAAGATAGGGCTTGTACTAACATCTTTAGGAATGATATTTTACTTCTTTACAAATTCTTTGGAAATTGCACTGATTGCAAGTTCAATCATAGGGATGAGCTGGAGCTTTTTATATTATGGTGCTTTAAAATTTTTACTCGATAAGAATATTGAAAGAGCAACATCTGTCGGATTATTGTATAGCAC
>JALUTC010000106.1 GCA_027058345.1 archaeon
GTTGAAAGAATCGAGGATATAAGGGAAAATAAAAGAAGAAGGGTTATAAATAGAGCCGTTGAAATTTTGAAAACAATGATAGAGGAAAATATTCCGGATAGCTTGGAAATCATAGAAAATGTTAAAGAAAAATTAAGGACGGAAGAGCTTATAGAATATGGTCCTGAAAAATTACCCGCAGGTCCAGATGTTGAGAAATCCGATACAATAATTCTAGTTGAAGGAAGGGCGGATGTTATAAATCTTTTGAGATGTGGTATTAGAAATGCAATAGCTGTTGAAGGTACAAGCATACCCAAAACCATTATAGAGCTTTCGAAGAAGAAAACAACGATAGCATTCGTTGATGGTGATAGAGGTGGAGAACTTATCCTTAAAGAATTGCTTCAAGTTGCGGATATAGATTACGTGGCAAGAGCTCCTGAGGGAAAAGAGGTTGAAAATTTAACAAAGAAGGAAATATTGAAAGCTTTGAAGAATAAGGTTCCGGTAAAGGATTATATATCTTCGGCCGAAGGTAAGAAGGAAATGCTTAAAACGAATGATGTTATAAAAAGGTATGCAACGAATATAATGAACACATTAAAATCTTATATTCTGGATAGGAATCTCAAAATAATAGATGAAGTTCCTGTATCAAATCTTGCGGATTATCTTAAAAGTACGAATAAGGATATTTATGGAATAATCATGGATGGTATAGTTACGCAAAGAATCGTGGATATAGCAACTGAAAGAAATATATCATTTATAATAGGAAATCAGATAAACATTGTTAGGAAGCCGACGAATTTAATAGTCCTGACGATAAAGGATGTATCTTAAAAAATTTTTTCGAAATATCGTTTAATTTATCCTTACCGATAATACTTGTAGCAATACCTTTAGGTATTTTATATTATATTCTGCCAAAAAATTTATACATAGCAGTTTTAGGTATAACTGGAATATATTTCATGCCGGTATTTGGTGTTTTCTCATCCACGTTTATAGCGACGAAAATATCCGGATTAAATCCCGTGTTTACAATATTATGGCTTAGCTATGTCGAAACATGTCTCGGATTATTCATAGTTCTAAATTTCAAGTATCTAAGAAAAATAGGCTTCGTTAAAAAATATATACTAAAAATTAGGGAAAAAAGCAGAAGATTTTTAAGAACAAAGAAAAGAATTACGGCAGTTTATTTCTTAATGATTTCCTTCGTTTTTCTACCCATACAAGGTACAGGTCCAATAGCGGCTGCAGTCATAGGAAAACTTCTCGGACTTAATATAATTTTAATACTCTCATCGATATTTATCGGTGCTTTTTTACGTTTTTTAATACTTGTTCTTGGACTTCATCTGGCATGATTTTAAATTTTAACTTTTAAATATAATAATAGAATTCATGGGGCCGTAGGGTAGCCTGGTGATCCTGCCGGCCTTGGGAGTCGGTGACCCAGGTTCAAATCCTGGCGGCCCCATAAAAAATTATTCCAATTTTGATAATATATTTCAAAATAAAATTTTAAAAGGAACCGATTATAACAACGTCTATGGAATATTATTAAAAAGAAGCATTAGCAAAGTATTTTTGGAAAAATATTTAAGTGAGGATGTATTAAGAAAATTTAGGGATTATTTAATTATACGAGATATTTTAAGAAGTAATAATTTTGATAGTTTTACAAACTTTTTATATATGTTTAAGACAAAGGATGAAGTTCGAAAATATGTTTGGAAAATACTCGTTGAAAAGGGACAAGCACTTCCTCCATTTCCAATTGAAGGTAGAATACCTAATTTTAAAGGCAGTGATATCGCGGCATTTAATATAACGAAACTCAAATGCTATACAGATTCGAAGTATATAATGGTTAATCCCGATTCTCCTCAAAAAAAGGTTAGGGAAATCGTTCTCAAACAAAAGAAGATATTAATCGTACCAACACCAAAACTAAAACATGGTTTTAGGGTAATTTTTCCCGAAGATGTATCTGGAATTGAAAGTTATGCCGTAACAATTAAAGGAATATATACATACGGTAAGGTTATAGATAAGCCTGAAAGAATTGATTTGGTTATAATGGGTTCCGTTGCCGTCGATATATATGGTAATAGAATTGGTAAAGGAGGAGGATTTGGAGATAGAGAAATATCCATTGCAAGAAGGTTAAATAGAAATGTAAGGGTTATAACAACAGTTCATGATTTGCAAGTATTTAAAGAGGAATTACCGCATGAGGAACATGATGAAAAAGTTGATATAATAGTAACACCTACCAGAATTTTAAGGTGTATTCAATGAATATATGCTTTGAGATTAATGAAAACAGGGCCTCTGACATCAATTCTTTTACCATTACTCATTATATACTTTAGAGCTTCTTCTTTTAATTTTAGATTTATATCGTAAAGATTTCTAACTATTGTCACCCTGAAATTTACCTCTTCCTTTCCTTCCAATATTGATTTCTCAAGAAGTCTTGCAAATCTGTACGCAATTCCATCTATATATCTTATACCTAAATCTATTCCATTTTTAACAGCATCATTCTCAGAATTCTCAGGTAAACCATATATGTTTCCATTATATACAAAAATTTTATTGAAACATGCTGGTCCTAAAAGATTTTTATCTTCTTCCTTTTCAAATATATAAATTTTGATATGTTTATTTAGTAACTTTCCTTCATATACCAAAAATTCGCACGGTGCTTTTTCTCTGGATTTCTCTTCTGATATGTTTATTATTCTTCTTGCAATTTCCATACCTTCATATGTTATCGGTGTATCGACGAATGAAATCATCGAAGCCAATTCTCTATCGGTAAATTTTATCGAGGAATGGAATTGCGGATAAACCAATTTTCTTATATCATCATATTTATATAATATCATTGCAAGTCTTTCAACACCGAATCCTAGGTTAAGGACGGGAGTATCGATATCATATCTTGCAAGGGCGACCGGGCTATATATACCAAAGGTTGCAACTTCTATCCATCCCAATTTATTATCGTATACAAAAACCTCGGTTTGAGTATCTGGTGCATAATATTTTGAACGTTTATTATCAGGTTTAAATTTTATTCTTTCAAATCCTAAATCTTCCAAAATTGCTTCGGCAAGTAATTTTCCGTCATCTATGGAAACATCATCATCCGCTATAACACAACTCGCCGAAAAATATGATTTCAATCTCTTCTCATCCTCTTTCTGTTCCCTTCTGAAACATCTATCAATGGAAAATAATTTTATAGGTTTAGGTTTTTCTCTTATTATTGATGATAATGTTAAGAACCAGCCGCTTGTCATATGGCTTCTAAGCGTAATTCTACTTGGTATTGGATTCAATTCCTTGAATTCTTTAAAATAATCTAAAATCTTCATTGCAACAATATCCTTTACATTTAACCTCTCGGATATTGTTTTTATTAAATCGTCACCACTTATTCTACCCTTTTTATACTCGTGAAATATTTCCTGAAGAATTCTTATATCATCTTTTTTCAATGATAATTCCTTGGTAAGAAAATTTTCATCCTCCTTACTTATACCTATATCCGGTCTTGGAATTGATGCGAGGTAATAACATCTATCCAATATTGCTGGAGCTTCTGGTCCAAATTGTTTATAAATCTCTTTTTCTTCAATAAAAATCGGATTTATAACTTCTTCAAAACCAAGTTTCAAAAAAATACTTCTAAGTTTTTGTATCAAATCAAAAACGGGATGCGATTTTCCATATGAAATTTTTCTCAAAGGATATTTTTCAAAAATTTCCTTCGTTTTTATGTACTTCCTTGTTTCAACCCATGCTCTTTCAAATCCTTCCTTTTCTAATAATTCGATTATCTCTTTACAATTCCATTTCATTAATAAAATAATAAACTTTCAATGCTAAAAAATAATCGGCGAAAATTTTCTTATACTTTTGAAATATGTTAATATAAATATGGTTAGGAAACCTTATGTCGCTGGATATTTTTATCCAAGAGATAGAGAAGAACTCATAAAAATGATAGAGAAATGTTTTCTTTCAAAGCTTGGTGTTGGAAAATTACCCGAAAGGAGTTATGGTGAGAAAAAAATAATTGGTGCTGTTGTTCCCCATGCAGGTTATATGTACTCGGGATACGAGGCAAGCTTTGTTTATTACGAATTATCCAAACAGAAAAAACCCGAGACTGTAATAATAATAGGTCCAAATCATACAGGGTTGGGAAGCATGGTATCCATATCTTATGATGATTGGGAAACACCTTTGGGTGTTGTTGAAGTTGATAAAGAGGTTGTTAAATTCCTTGCTAAAACTTCCGGAGTATTGGATATAAATGAAGATGCTTTCAGATATG
>JALUTC010000107.1 GCA_027058345.1 archaeon
CAATAACATAGGATTATTCTGCTGCTGCAACGATAGGTACATATTAGTACCAGAAGATGCTGAGGAAAAGTTTTGCAAAGAGTTAGAAGAAGAATTAAAGGCAGAGGTTATTAGAGCTAGAATTTACGACACATTTTTTCTGGGAATTTTCATAGCAATGAACAATAATGGAATGGTCTTGCCAAGCTTTGTCAGTGATGAAGAATTATCCTTATTCAAAAAACTTGATTTAAAGGTTGAAGTAATAGATGAAAAGCATAATGCTTTGGGAAATTTAATACTCGTAAACGATAAGGGGGCTGTCGTTTCTCCTTTAATATCCAAAAGGAATTTGAAGAAAATTGAGGATGCTCTCGATTGCGAGGTTCATGTTATAAATATTGACGAATTTAAAGTCATAGGCTCATGCGGGGTTGCAAATAATAAAGGTTGCATAATACATCCAAATATAAGCGAGGAATATGCAAAGGAAATAGAATCAATATTGAAGGTTAAAGTTGATTACGGAACTGTAAATAAAGGTGTTGGTTTTGTAAAGAGCGGAGTCCTAACAAATAATAAAGGATTAATAGTTGGAGAAGAAACAACCGGTGTTGAAATAGTAAGACTTGAAGAAATATTACTAAGAGAATGATATGGTTAGATATGCAATAAAGGTCTTTTATTTCGGATTAAATTTTTACGGTTCTCAAATACAAAAAGACAAAAGGACTGTGGAAGGAGAAATAATAAATACGTTGAAAAACATTGGATATGAGGTTAGAAATTTTAAGAGAGCAAGTAGAACGGATAAACATGTCTCTGCATTGCAAAATGTTTTTGCATTCGATACAAATAAGGAAATTGATATAAGAGTAATAAATAAGAATCTTCCAGATGATATAAGAATTTTGGCAGCAACAATCGTGGATGAAGATTTCAATCCAAGATATGGTGTAGAAGAAAAAGAATATAAATACTTTTTATTCGATGAAGGATTCAATTTAGAAAAAATTAAAGAAGCAGCAAGAATATTTGTAGGAAAACATGATTTCTATAACTTTTGTATAAGAAAGGGATTGAAAAAGAATACCATTAAATATTTAAAGTCGTTGGATGTTGATAAAATAGAAGACATCATATTGCTGACATTTCGTGCAAAAAGTTTTCTTAGAGGAATGATAAGAAAAATCGTAACAGCATTATCACTTGTAGGAAAAGGAGAAATTTCCATAGATGATATAAGAGAAGCATTGGAAAGAAAAAAGGAATTAAGATTAACACCTGCACCTGGAGAGTTTTTAGTCCTATGGGATATAAAGTATAAAAATGTAAACTTTGAATTCGATGAAGAAATATTAAGAGAAGTTAAAGAACACATAATAAAAAAGTTCTATTCAAAATATAAAACATATAAAGTAATGTTTGAAAAGATTATTAATATGATATATTAATTAGTGAATAAAAAATTGTACACTTTTCTAATTCTTTTTGAAAATTTTTTGCAAGAAAATTTTTTCAAAGTTTTCTTAAAATTTTTGATAAGTTTTACCCTAAGATACTCATATCTTTCCAAATTCTCCAAAACCTTTCCCAAATCCTTTTCAAAAAGTATCCCATTGTAACCATTTAATATCACATCCCTTATACCTCCAACATTTCTAGCAATTGGTAATACATTGTATTGCATTGCTTCGAGTAGAACTATACCAAAACCTTCAAACTTTGATGGTAAGATTAAAAATTTGACCTTTGATAAAACCTTGCCTATATCTTCTACAAAACCTAAAAACTTCACACTTTCATTACTAAATCTCTTCAATTTTCTCACTTCCGGACCTTCACCAACTATATATAATGTATATTTTAGATTTCTCGAAGAAAATTCCTTGACAAGCTCCCCGACAGATTTTATCCTTGTAATCGAACCTATATATGCTATGGAATCTTCCTTCCTTGATTCTTTCGAATAATATTCAACACAATTATATACAACCTTAACCTTCTCCGGACATACATACTTTGAAATTTCCTTCTTTAAAAATTCAGATACAGTTAATATTAGATTGCTATGTTTAAGTATAAATTTTAATATTGGAAACTTTTTTAACAATAAATAATCAGAACCATGTATTGTTAATATCAATGGTTTCCTATATAAAATTTTGTATAAAAAACCTAGAAAACCTTGAGGAAAAATATAATGTGCATGTATTAAATCGTATTGCGATACATTTTTAGCAAGTCCAAAGATTATTAAAAAAATCCATCTAAATCTCTTAGTTTTATATGTCACTATTTCATATTCATTTTCAGGAACATTTTTTAATATGTTTTCAACATGCCTCGTTATTCCACTGCCTTTCTTCCATATACATATCTGAAGAATCTTCATTTTATGTTGTTAACATTATTAATTTAAAATAGAATTCCCGGCGTAGCTCAGCCTGGTAGAGCGGGGGACTGTAGATCCCCTGGTCGCCGGTTCAAATCCGGCCGCCGGGAAATTTTTAACAATCTATTTTTGATTTATAAAAAACATGATTGTAAAAATCAAGAGTATATATCCTTTTAAATCCAAAGTTAGAAAGAATATCCTCTAATTTCCTAGGATTTTCTGACTCGATTATCAATATGGGATTTCCTTTCTTTAATAAATTTAAAGCTCCTTCCAATATTTCGAATTCATGCCCTTCAGCATCAATTTTTATCAAGTCAATTTGCATAATGTCGATGTATAACATTTCCTCTATTAGATAATCGAGTTTGAAGGCTCGTACCTTAATTCTACCCTTATCCGATACTTTAACAGCTCCAGTATTTACATCTAAATCTGATAAGTAAACATACGTATTTTTACTAGAGAGTGCAATATTAATAGCATATACATTTTTAACATTGTTGTGTTGTAGATTTTTTCTCAGCATTTTATAATTTAGAGGGTGAGGTTCGATTGCATAAATCTTTTCAAAATTTTTTGAAGCTAATATGGAATATCTTCCTAAATGTGCACCAATATCTATAAAAACTCTACCCCTTTTTTTCAAAATATATCTTGTCGTCTCTGGTTCATAAAATTTGGAAAAGAATAGGAAATCCAATGTTTTCGCTCTCGTAAGAAAGGTATAATTATACAAATTGATTTGATTCTCCCTTATTAATCGAATAATCTTCCTCTCATCAACACCTAGAAGTTTGATTATCTGTCTTAATAATACGTAACATAGTAAATTGAGCTTTTTTCTTGAACGAAATATTGAATCGAAATCTCTTATCCTGTGAATTAAAATTTCTTTAACATTCATATGAAAATTATCAGAAAATTAGAAAGGATTGGAGATATATTAATAGTTGAATTATATGATGAAGAGAATAAATTTGAGTTAGGTAAGGAATTATTAAGTAAGTATAAAGTTAGGACTGTTGTCTTAAGAAAGAGAATTTCTGGAATATATAGGAGACCAATAGTAGAAGTGATAGCCGGTGATAAAAATACGGAAACAATTTATAAAGAAAACGGCTGTCTCTATAAAATGGATGTATCAAAAGTTATGTTTTCCTTAGGTAATTCCTTCGAAAGGATGAGAATGTCGAGGATATCAAATGAGAATGAAATTGTTTTGGATATGTTTGCAGGTATAGGACAATTCTCAATACAAATTGCTAAACATTCAAAGCCAAAAAAGGTCATCGCTATTGATATAAATCCAGATGCTTATCATTATCTAAAAGAAAATATAAGACTAAATAAATTAGACAATGTAATTGCTATGAATTGTGATAATAGAAAGATTCAAATTGAAAATTTTGCATCAAGAATAATAATGGGATGGATATTTGATACTTATGAATTCCTACCATATGCTATAAAGTATTTAAATGATGAAGGTATTATACACTTTCACATATTGATAAAAAAGGGAGAAGAAATTTATCATAAAAATAAATTGGAAGAAATTCTTTCAAAATTATGTAAGGATTTTGAAATAATATACAAAAGAATAGTTAAAAGTTATGCACCAAAGGTATTTCATTGGGTATTTGACATTTATGTGAAAAAAATTTAAATCTTGAAATATTCTCTCTTAGCAACTAATTCGACAATTCCAGTCCCTAATTTTATAGGCTTTCCTACAATTATGTTTTCAATTATTCCTTCCAATCTATCCGTTTCACCAACAATCGATGCCTTTATTAAATTGTCTACGGTTATTTCGAAAGCAGCTCTTGCCAGTGTACTAACCTTCTCTCCAGCAACTCCATGCCTGCCTATTGGTTTCACCTCACCATCTACTGTCATCATATCTGCTAGTAAACATATATGTCTTAAATCAACTTCAAGTCCTTGCTCTTGTAGTGTATTAACAATTTCATTTATTAATGCATTTCTCGCCGCTTCAATTCCAAGAACCTCTTCAATTTCTTTTATATCGTTTGTCTTTGTTCTTCTCCAGTCAATTCCTTCTATCCTTAAAACTTCCTTTAAATTTGTTCCCTGCGTATATATTACATATTCATCCCCTTCCTTTCTTATTACAACCCTCTTTATACCCTTTATTCCTTTAATATATGTATCCAACACATTATCCCTTACCTTTCTTAATTCCTTTAAGCTTGCTCCTTCAACATAAATCTCTATTTTATCATCTTTAACAACAACGTTACTCTTCTTTAATTTTATCTTCTTTGCAACTTCCTCCGGCGTTAATTCATGTCTCTTTAATTCTCTAGTATCAAGATATATTACGATTTTTGATTCCAATATGTCTATTTCTGTTTTTTCTGTTAAATCTTGTAGGGTTATATATTCTAGTTCTCTAGCAATCATCTTTGCCTTTTCTCTATCCTTCGCATATTCAGGCTCTAAATATATTACCATCATTGGTGTAGAAGGTTCACTCCTTGCATCTACAAGCTCTATTAATCTTGGTAGTCCAAGAGTTACATTAAGTTCTGCAACTCCTGCATAGTGAAATGTTCTCATCGTCATTTGTGTACTTGGCTCTCCTATACTTTGTGCAGCTATTATACCTACAGCCTCTCCAGGTTGAATCATGGAAAATTCTAATCTTTTCAATATTTCATTTTTTATCTTTTCCAAGTCTTCCTTCGTCACATCTTTATACTTACTAACTTCTTCTATCAATTCTTTAAATGTATTTTCAGGTAATTTATCTTTCAAATCCTTAAAAAATTCTTCAATTTCCTCAACCTTCATGATTTACCACCTAGAACACATTCAACAATTCTTTTAACATCCAATGTCTTTCCCCAATCACTTCTCGAAGGATCTATTCCATCGTCTCCATACTTAAATTGTACAATAACTCCTCTTGCATCTCTAACAGTACCATCATATTCAACCTTTAAATCTTGCAACGCATTTATCAATCTTCTTTGCATATATCCTGACTGACTTGTCCTTATAGCTGTATCTACAAGTCCTTCCCTTCCTCCAGCTGCATGGAAGAAATATTCTACGGGATGCAATCCTCTCTTATAACTGCTTGCAACAAACCCTCTCGCTCTAGCTCCTAAATCTCCTTTCTCAAAGTGAGGTAATACTCTGTTTATAAATCCTCTCTTTATTCTTTCTCCTCTAACGGATTGTTGTCCTAAGCATGCTGCCATTTGTGTTATATTTAACAATGAACCTCTTGCACCAGTTATTGCCATGATTCTTGCATGATTTTCCTTCTTTTGCTTTTCAAGATACTCGTTGGCAATTCTTCCAGAAGTATCTCTAGCTTCTGATAATATTTGCATGATTTTCATCTCCAACGTTTCTTCAAGGCTCCTTCCTGGCAATGGTTCTAATAATCCTTCTTCGTACATTTTAATTACTTCCTTAACCCTTTCTATTGCATCCTTCAATACTTCTTCAATTCTTTCCAAAGCTTCCTTAGGTAAATCTTCATCATCAATTCCTGTTGTGAATCCCTTTCTCATTAGAAATGCAATTATGAACTTCGTATAACTATCTAAGAATTTTCTAGCAGCATCAAATCCATGTTTCTTAGCAATTATATCTATAACTTCTCCAGCAAATGCTCCTATTGCCTTTTCATCGATAACTCCTTTTATCAATTTTCCATTCTTTATTACTACGAATGCATCGTATGGACAATTCTCTTCAAGACATTTCTCACATTTATATGATTTACAAAGCTTAGATTTAAACCTTATACTTATATCTTCTGGTAAGAATAGGCTGAATACTTCCTTTCCTGTAAATTCCTTCTTATCACCTAACTTATCCTCTACTTCTTCTAAAATTCCCGCTATGTATAATAAATCTATCAATTCCTCTCTCGTTAACTTTGTTCCCTCCTTTGTCAATAAATATGAACCTGAAATGTGATCATGTATACATCCTATAATTGGACCGCCAAATCTCGGTGATAATATTTGTGTTTGCACTAACATTAAAATCTTTGCCTCAGCCCTTGCCTCTTCAGTTTGAGGCACGTGAAGATTCATCTCATCTCCATCAAAGTCAGCATTGTAAGGAGGGCATACGGTTAAATTTAATCTAAATGTTCTTCCTGGTAATACTCTAACAACATGTGCCATCATGCTCATTCTATGTAACGATGGTTGCCTGTTAAATAATACTATATCTCCATCCATAAGATGTCTATGCACAATCCATCCAATATCTAACTTCTCAGCGATTTCATCCAAATTCTTTACCCTTGCAAGATTAATCCTTACTCCATCAGGCCTTTCAACATAATTTGCTCCTGGATATTTATGAGGACCATTCTTAACCAATTTCTTCAAGAATTCCTTATTAAATTGTGTAACCCTTACAGGAACTGTTAATTCTCTCGCAACTTCATAAGGAACGCCTACCTCATTTAGACTTAGGTTTGGATCTGGTGATATGACAGTTCTAGCAGAATAATTTACTCTCTTACCTGATAAATTTCCTCTAAATCTTCCCTCCTTACCTTTCAATCTTTGAGCAAGTGTTTTTAAAGGTCTTCCAGAACGATGTTTTGCGGGTGGCATTCCAGAAATTTCATTATTAATATATGTAGCAACGTGATATTGTAATAAGTCCCATAAATCTTCTATAATTGGTTGTGGAGCACCAGCTTCTAAGGCATCCATCAACTTCTTATTTATCCTTACAATATCTACGAGTTTATGTGTTAAATCGTCTTCACTCCTTTCTCCAGTTTCAAGTATTATCGATGGTCTCACAGTAACAGGAGGAACCGGTAATGCAGTTAAGACCATCCATTCAGGTCTATTATTTTCATCTAACCCAAGAAATATTAAATCTTCGTTTGGTATCTTTTCAAGCCTTTCTCTAATATCGATTGGTGTTAATTTTCTCTCCCTTTTCTTCCTATCCTTTTCCTCTGGATTTACTTCGATATAATTGTAAGGATTTTCAAACTTAATTTCATATTGAACAGCACCACAGAATGGGCAGGTTTTTCTATCTTTAACAACCTTTATTATTTCGTCGAACACATCAAATATCAATATACTTCCCTTATATCTCTTCAATTTTTCTAAGAATTTCTTCCTCTCCTCTTCTGTCAATTTAACTCTAGAACAATTCCTGCAAATTGCTTTCAATATTTTTGCTATATATTTTGCATATCCTATATGTATAACTGGTCTTGCCAATTCTATGACACCAAAATGTCCTGGACATTCTCCAAACTTACCTCCACATGTCTTACACCTTAATCCAGGAGTTACTGTACCTAATCTTCTATCCATTAATCCTCCTTCTACTGGATAACCATCCTCATCATAAGTTTCTGGAGTAACTATTTTAACGACTGCCATCTTTCTTATCATTTCGGGTGACATTATGTTAAATTTTATACCAATGATTTGTTTTTGTTCAAGTCTAATAAGAATCACCTCCTCTCTCCTAATAATAATCTCGGTAAAATACCCATACTTTTTAATTCATCTAATAATAATTTAAAAGCGTAACATACTTCTACTTCGGCAAATTTTGAATCCTCACCACAGATTGGGCATACTATCCTATTTCTTATATAATCTTTATAAGCAATTCCTCCACAATTTTCACAAACCAACATTATGTATTTATCACTTTCTTCAAGTAATCTTTCTTTCAATAACATTGCAGCTCCATGTGCTATTAAACAATCTCTTTCCATTTCTCCAAATCTTAGACCTCCTTCCTTTGCCTTTCCTTCCGTTGGTTGTCTCGTTAATAATGTTACGGGTCCTCTAGATCTAGCATGTATCTTTCCAGCAACCATATGATGCAACTTTTGATAATAAATAACTCCTATAAATATTTCAGCCTCATAAGCTTTACCAGTTATTCCATCGTATAATACTTCCTTTCCATTACTCTTAAATCCTAGTTCCTTTAACATTTTTCTCAAATCATCTTCTTTCACACCTGAAAATGCTGAGCCATCTATTCTCTCGCCCTTTAAACATGCAACCTTACCGGCAAGCATTTCCAAAACATGTCCTATAGTCATTCTTGAAGGAATTGCATGAGGATTTATAATTAAATCTGGAATTATACCTTCTTCTGTAAATGGCATGTCTTCTTGATTCGCTATCAAACCAACTACTCCCTTTTGTCCATGTCTCGAAGCAAACTTATCTCCTATTTCCGTTGTCCTTTCTTCTCTTACCCTAACCTTAACCAATTTATTTCCTTCTTGACTTACGGTTAATATTACTTGATCGACGAATCCTCTCTCTCCATGTCTTACAGCTACAGAGGTTTCTCTTCTTTCTTCCTTAGGAACACCGAATTCAACTATCTCTTCAAGAAATCTTGGAGGAGATGTCTTTCCTATTATTACTTGATCCGACTCTACCCATGTCTCAGGAATTGCTATACCATCGACATCCAATGCCTTATATGCTTCTTCTCCCCTATAACCTATAACTTCTTCACTAGGTATTTCTATTCTATCTTCCTGCCCACCTGGATATTTTCTTTCTTCAGTCTCATATGTTCTATAGAATGTTGATCTAGATAATCCTCTCTCAATTGCTGCCTTGTTTATTATCAAGGCATCTTCCATGTTATATCCATGGTAGCTTAAAACTGCTACGACAAAATTTTGTCCTGATGCTCTTCTATCATATCCTATAACTTCTGTAACCCTTGTTTTAACCAATGGTATTTGTGGATAATGCAATAAGTAACTTCTGGTATCAGTTCTTAATCTGAAGTTTGCCGTTGATAGTCCTAATGCCTGCTTTTGCATTGCAGCTCCCATTGTATTTCTTGGAGAAGAATTATGTTCTGGATAACAAATATTTCCAGCAGAAACTCCAAGGATTAGTAAAGGATCAAGTTCAAGATGCGTATGTTTTTTTGTAACTTCATTTGGAAATATTGCTACAAGTGCATTTTCTTCTTCTTCAGCATCTAAGAATTCTAGCTTTCCTTCCTTAATTAAATCGTCGAGAGTTTTTCTACCTTCTATTACTGCTTTTATATCTTCTTCAGTAACCAATGGCTTTCCATCCTTAACAATTACAAGTAATCTTCTCGCTCTACCAGCATCAGTATTTATGTAAACTTCGTTTAAATCTTCATAATAAACAACGTTTACCTGATGAGGAATTATACCTCTTCTTCTCAATTCTCTTATTTTTTCGGCCAATTCTTTTGGATTAGGATGTATACCAATTAGTCTACCATTTAAATAAACAAATCCTTCCATAACAATCACTTCCTAATGGGCATGACACCTAATTCTTTATACAATAATTCTTCTATTTTATCCTCAGGAACTTCAGTTGTGATTTCACAACCTAAAGCTAAATTCTTAACGAGTCCACAATTAGGTCCTTCTGGAGTCTCTGTTGTGCAAATTCTACCCCAATGCGTTCCATGCAAGTCTCTCGCCTCAAAATTTGGTTGGCTTCTTGATAATGGAGATACAACCCTTCTTAAATGTGACATCGTTGACATGAAACATGTTCTATCCAATAACTGTGAGACTCCCGTTCTTCCACCGACCCATGTACCCGTAGCTAATGCATGCCTTATTCTCTCGGTTAATATATCCGATCGAGCGATAACCTTAACAGATATCCTCTTTCCTCTATGAACAAGTCTATCTAGTTGATATTTCATATCTTGAACGAATTTGTAAAATGCAACCCTGAAAACATCTTCCAATAAGTCTTCAGCCAATCTTAATCTCTTGTTTAAGTAATGATCCTTATCATCTTCAAGCCTTCTTCCCAAACCGAATTCGATAACTTTTAAAGCCATTCTACCTAAGAATTTAGCTTTTTTAATCCTATCCTCAGGATTAACTCCAAGATGTGGTAATAGATATTTATCTATTGCATGTTCCGTCCTTTTTAATCTGAATTCTTTTATCTGTCCAGGTGCAATTTTTCTACTTATATAATCCATTGCCTCTTCCTTTGTCTTTATATCTGCAAATGTTTCAAGATTTACCAAAATTTCGTTGGCAATTTCAGGATCCTCCTTTAATATTATCGCATCATATATATCCTTATCTTTTTCCAAACCAAGTGCTTTCATCAGAATTACTAAAGGAACACCACCAGGTATTGAAGGAAATGCGCAATATAAGATACCATCTTTATCCCTTATAACCTTTATCTGCGCTCTAAAACCGCCGCGTTTGCTGAAAATCTTTGCAATTTCAACGGTTTTCATTCCTTTCTCTTCACGTTCAAGCATTATTCTGTTTTGTGTTAAATCCTCGATAATTATTAAAACCCTCTCTGAACCATTTACTATGAAGTAACCTCCTGGATCGAATGGGTCTTCTTTTAATTTTACAAGCTCTTCGTAACTTAATCCATGCAAGTTACATAGTTCTGATTTAACCATCACAGGCATCATTCCTATTGTTACTTCTCCATAGTCTATTTCTTCGTCATCCTTATAAACCCCTATCTCGAGTGTTATTGGTCCAAAATAATTTAGATTTCTAATCCTTGCTTCCAATGGATATAATCTCCTTTTTGAACCATCAGCTTCTATAACCAATGGTTTATATACTTTTAAGGCTCCAAAATCAACATAATCCTCCTTAAATACAGGTTCCTTTATTTCTCCAAATTTTATTGTGTAACCAGTTCCAGTTTGTATATTATCATGTTCCTTTATTATTTGTGGCAATTTTCTTCTGATAAAGCTATTGAACGAATTTATGTGATGCTTAATAATTCCAGATTTTTTCAACCATTCAATTGATAATGGTTTTAAATCTAACATATTAAATCACTTTTCGATAACGACCCTATAATATATAGTT
Source organism: archaeon (assembly GCA_027058345.1). Lineage (GTDB taxonomy): Archaea > Hydrothermarchaeota > Hydrothermarchaeia > JALTZZ01 > JALUTC01 > JALUTC01. The sequence continues at coordinate 11,253 of JALUTC010000107.1, forward strand.
TTTCCCGATATTTTACTATCTCTTATTATTTTAATAACATCTCCTGGTTTAGCTCCCAGTGCTTTTACAACAGGATCTGTCGATAATATTTTTGGAAGCTGCTCTTTCGTAATATTATACCTTTCTAATAATTGTTTAACTTCTTCCTCGCTACAAATCTCATGTTTTGGAACCAATTCATGTTCCAATATGTTTATCTCTCTTCTCCTTAATTCCACCTTTTCCTTTACCTTTACAGTCTCCTTCTTTTTCTTTTCCTTCTTCGTTTTTGTCGTCTTCTTTGTTGTTTTCTTTTTCTTTTTCGTTGCCATATTTTAAATAGTTTAAAAATAACAATTTTGCAATCTTTTTTATGCCAATAAGTAAAGAACTTTTGGAAATCCTCGCGTGCCCAATGTGCAAAGGAGACTTGGAATATAAACAGAATGAAGACTTTTATTATTGTAAAAATTGCAACACAAGATATTACAAAATAAAGGAATTAGATAAATGTCCAAAATGTTCATCAAATCTCGAAATTATTAAGGGCGAGGTTTTGTTGTGTAAAAATTGTAAGAGATGGTATCCAATAATAGATGATATACCACATATGCTTCCTGATGAATTAAGGGATGATTTAATATGATTAAATTACAAAGAGAGGACTTTTCTATAGAAGAAATCTTTGAAGAAATAAGGAAGAGAAGTAGAAATATAGGTGCTGTTGTAATTTTTGTTGGCGTTGCGAGAGAATTTTCTAGAGGAAGGAAGGTCAAGAAATTATATTACGAAGCATTTGAAGATCTCGCGGTGAAAAAACTTGAAGAAATAAGAAAGGAAGCAATAAAAAAATATAATTTAATAGATATGATTGTAATCCATCGATATGGTGAAATAGATATAAATGAGAAAATCGTTGCAATCGCTGCTGCCGCGATGCATAGAAAAGAAGCATTTGAGGCATGCATGTTCTATATAGATGAGTTGAAAAAAATTGTACCTATATGGAAAAAGGAAATAACTGAGGAAGGAGAATATTGGGTTGAGGAATGATAATCCAAGGAAAAATAGTCTCTGGAAGAAAGGAAGGAAAATTATACATGAGTATGGAAGAATATGTAAAAATCTTTGAAAAATTCTTCGGCTTCAAACCATTCCCCGGTACATTAAATGTTAAAGTTTCAAAAAATATCTTTGAAAAGATAAAATTG
>JALUTC010000108.1 GCA_027058345.1 archaeon
AATTGTTATAAGAAATAATGTTTAACCTTTTTCTTTTTTATATTAAAATTAGAAATGGTGTTTTGGAATGAATTGGAAGGAATGGAGAAAAAGAGATTATTATTATAAGAAGGCGAAAAAGGAGGGATTTTTTTCTAGAGCTGTTTATAAATTGGCAGAAATGAACAATAAATATAAAATTTTGAGGGAAAATATAATCGTATTAGACATTGGAACTTCTCCCGGAAGCTGGAGCCAATACATATTAAATAAGTATAAAAATGTTAAAGTAATAGGTGTAGATATTGTAGAGCCAAAGATAAGAGATGAGAGATATATTTTCATAAAAGGAGACATTACAAGCGAAGAAACTAGGAAACAAATTATGAAATATAAATACGATGTAATATTATCCGATGCCTGTCCAAAGCTTACTGGTGTTAAAGATGTTGACGATACAAGAATTTATGAATTATTACTTAGTATTTTAGATATTATTAAGTTGAGTTTAAAATTTGGTGGTAATTGTATTGTTAAAGCGTTAAATTTCTCTAACCTTCAAGAGATATTTAAGGAGTATGAGAGAATGTTCTCCTTTTGTAAATTGTTCAAACCTAGTGCCTCGATAAAGAGAAGTAGAGAAATATATATAATTGGAAGGAAAAGAATTCGTTGATATCAGATACGGGTGAATTCATCACGATTCAGTTTGTCGCGAGTTCATCATCCTAATTGCATCATTGATGTTATTACCGTAATAAACATTTCTTCCATTAAGAATTGTCAAATATTTACAATTACTAAATAAATACAAGTCTTGAACATTATGAGTAGTGACCAATACGATTCCCATTTTTTTTGCATAATCTTCAACGATTTTTGCAATCAAATTTCTAGTATAAATATCTAGTCCTGAAAATGCCTCATCTAAGAGTAATACCTTTGGATTTTTAATCAACTCTTTTACTATTGATACGAGCTTTTTTTGTCCGAAAGATAATTCCCCAAATTTTTTGTTCATAAAATCTTTGACGAGAGGTAATTCTCTCATATCTTTAGCATTTATATTTAGCATTGAAATCAATTCAATATTTTCACGAACAGTTAGGCTTTCATATAGGTTAAAGTCATGCATAACATATCCAATTATTCTCCTAATTTTTTTATAATCCTTTAATAAATCTAAATCAAAAATTTTTACATTACAGTAATCTGGTCTAATTAAGGTTGCTAGTATATTGAGAAGTGTTGTTTTTCCAGAACCATTTGGTCCGAGGATGAAAACTATATCACCCTTCCTAATTATAATATTGTTGATACTTAGTTTAAAATTTTTATAACGTTTTTCAATGCTTACAATTTTTATCATACTTTATATCTTAACAATGCTCCAATCCCGCCAAATGCAAGGAATTGCATCCCTTCTTCGGTTTCCGTTGAAATTACTTCAACTTTTGCACCAGTCTTTTCTGCAAGTTCTGAAAGTTCTTCTATGATTGTTTTATAACTTTCTATTTCCAACGTATTTGCATTACATTTTGGACAATTTTTTGAAAGTATTTCCCTTTCAACCCTTTCTATGCTTTCGGATGAAATGTATTCCTCATATTTACAATTTTTACAAACAATTTTTACTCTGTATTTTTCATACTTTTCCGAAATAAGAACAATATCTGCATATCCATTTTCTACAGCTTCTCTAACATCCTTTTCTCCATAAACTGCCAATCCATCTCTTGCAATTTCTTCGAGGAATTTCCTGACGAGTTTCTTCTCCTTACTAATCTCTTCTTCCTTTAATATCTTTTCTGCCTTATCAACCAATTCTCTTATTCCATATTCATCGGTATATGATGTATCTACAATGTCCAAAATCTTTTTTGTCAATTCTCCAAGATATCCTTCCTTCACAAAGAATTCCTTTGTAGGTCCTGGACCTCCAACTATTATTCCCTTTAAATTTTCTATAGAATTAAATATTTCTTTCGCCTTTTCCGCAACTCTTTTGAAGTATTCGTGAGCAGCTTGTTCAATCAATCTCTCGAATCTTCTCTGTGATTGTCCTCCTTTACCATGCTTTCTAGGAACATTACTTTCGATATGTTTTACAATCGTTATGTTTTTCCCTTTAAGTATTGCAATCGTTGCCTCGCTTCTATCTATTACTAATAATCCATATGCATCCCTTTTATATGTTAGCATCTGTTTTAATGGTTCTAGGAAAAATTTCGAATCACATCTATATATAAAACTATTTATCCTATCTATTGGTTCCAATAGAAATACCTCGAGCTTTTCCTTATTATTTTCAGATATTGTTCCTGCAAATATTACCAGACCATTTTCCGGAGGCTTGTTGAACAATTTAAGCCTTTGCATTATTGATACGATTGCCGATTGAACATTTTTCCTAGTTCTTGGAGATTTTATATTTGCTGCTTGAGAATATTCCTCTTTTAAATAGTTCATGACATCTGCAAGATTTCTATCCGGCGGGATATATAGGCTGATTAATTCCGTACCTTTTCCTGTCTTTTTTTCCAAATATTCTAGTTGCTTCTTAAATAGGTATAATTTCACGCTTTCGTTCATAACATGACCTCTAAAAAATATTAAATTTTAACGATTATATCACCATCTTTTAATCCAATAATTTCGATGTATTGTTCAATACCAGATGTTTTAACCTTTTTTAACAGAACTTCTTCTATTTGAAATACTCCAGCCGTGCTTTGCATATGAATCTTTATTTGAACGAACTTATTCGATCTATTTATTTCCTCTATTTCAACCCTCTTTATTGCTAATGCAGATAATGCATGTATATCTGTCTTCCCCGTTTTATATGGTATTCTAGCCCTGCCTTCTGCCATATCTAAACCATCTGCAACCTTTGAAATTCCAGCTTCTATTGTTAAGCAAGGTATTGATTCATCGTGTGAAAATATTCCATGAAGAATCTCAATTTTCATAGCTTTTCTATGATGTCCTTTATATATTTTTTGAAGAATTTTATCCAGAATCCTATTTGCAAGTATTACTCCATGTATATGATGATTTATCCTATGTATTGCATTTCCAATATCATGTAAGTAAGCGATGCATAATGTTACGACTTTCGAATCCTCGTAATCTCCTTCCTTATCTTTTACAATCGATGGTGTTAAATATTTTGTAATTATTTCATGCAATTCCAATGCTGCTCCCGAAACTATTCTAGAATGTACAACACCGTGATCGTTATACTTTAAACGGGTTACTGCCATTAAATTTGCAAGTTTTAAATAAGATTGTACAGATTTATTTTTTTCTAATTCTTCATATATTTTCCTAACTTTATCATATTTATTTATATATTTATATATTAAATCTTGTGATACTATAGTCATTTTGTTATTTCTTCGTATATTTCTTTCAATTTGTTTTTATATTCCTCTTTAACAGGTGGAAATTCTATCTTTATATTATCGTTTGAATATCTTGGTAAGATATGGAAGTGTAGATGATTTATTTCTTGACCTGCAACCTTCCCGCAATTTACAACGATGTTATATCCTTCCATTTTAATCTTATCTTTTAAAATTTCAATCGTTTTCTTTATCGATAATAAAATTTTTGATAAGTATTCATCATCAGCATCGTCAATTCTTTCGAAGTGTTTTTTAGGTATAACAAGTGTATGTGCTTTTGCTCTAGGATTTATATCCAAAATTGATATACAAAAATTGTCCTCGTATATTTTATAGGAAGGAATTTCTCCATTTATAATTTTGCAAAATATGCACGTCATAATTAATTTAAAAATTTTTTTGTAAGAATCTTTTATATGCCATTATCACGTCCTTCCCTTCTAAAAATATCATGTTGAAATCCTTAGCAAATTTTTTCGCTTCTTCTTTACTCATAGATTTAAAATCATCTCCCAAAATTTCGCACAAAGCAACCGCTTCAATGCTTCCAGACATTCTAGCCAATGCAACTCCAAGCTCTGTATGACCAATCCTTTCGAGAACAAGATTCTTTGCAGCTATTAAAATAGGGACGTGACCAGGTGATCTGAAGTTTTTTACAAATTCCTCTCTATTTAGATTTCTCTTACACATTTCTGCAAACATTTTAATCGTCATTGCTCTATCTATATCGCTTATACCTGTAAATGTTCCCCTGTAATTTATTGATATGGAAAATGAAGATCTCTCATCATAGGGTAAATCTCTTGGTATTAACTTCTTGAGCAATGGATCGTTTGTACTTTCATATATTTCAAACATGTATCTCAAACCAAT
>JALUTC010000109.1 GCA_027058345.1 archaeon
CTTTATCCTTGGTATAAATTCTTCGACTCTCTTCTTTCTAAGCCTTATGAAATTGTATATGTTACTTCTTATAAAATTAAGGAGAATCACCTGCGTTTCATCATCCAAATTATGACCAGTTGCTATTTTGTTGGCATTTTCTTCCTTTGCTACATCGTTTAAAATTCTTCTTCTAAATACTCCGCAATAATCGCAATGATTTTCATTCAATTCATCTATCCTAAATCCAAACTTATCCTTAAATGAAATTACTAAATGCTTTACATTTAATCTTTTCGTTAATTCCTTTGCAATTTTAATCGTCTCATCTCTGTATCCTTTTATCCCTTCATCTATTGTTACAGCAATCAAATCAATTCCAAGAGATTCTTTATATTTATTCAAGAAAAATAGAAGTGATGAACTATCCTTACCTCCACTCAACGCCACAATTATTTTATCTCCTTTATTTATCATTCCATATTTCCTTATCGTCCTTAATGCTCTTCTTTCAAAATCTTCTACAAAATGGTTTTCACATAATGTTTTTCCACTATACCTTTGTTTATAAACTGCTCTTTTTCCGCAATAATCGCATAACATATCATTTCCATATTCCTTCTATCTTTTCATTACAATTTGGACATCTACCATCTTTCAAATTATACTTTAATATTGAGAATCCATATCTCTCAATTAACAACTCCTTACATTTAGGACAATATGTATTTTCTCCTTCAAGAACATTTCCCATATAAACAAATCTTAAACCAACTTCATATCCTATTCTTTGTGCTTTTCTCAATGTTTCTATAGGTGTTGGATTTACGTTTAGCATCTTATAATCAGGATGAAATCTTGTAACGTGCCATGGAATATAAGAACCTAAGCTTTTTATAAATTCGGCTATGCTTCTTAACTGTTCCTCATCGTCATTGAATCCAGGAATTATAAGTGTTGTTATTTCAATCCAAATTCCATTCTTTTTATAATTTTTGATACTTTCCAGGACTTCATCCAAATCTGCACCGCAAATCTTTTTGTAAAATTTTTCGTCAAAACTTTTTAAATCAATATTTGCAGCATCCAAATATTTTGAAATTTCTTTCAAAGGCTCTTCTTCAATATATCCATTCGTTACGTAAATATTTCTTAAACCTTTTTCCTTTGCAATTCTTGAAGTATCATATGTTAATTCGTAAAAAATTGTTGGTTCAGTATATGTATAAGATATACTTAAACAATTATTTCTAATGGCATCTTCAACTATTTCTTCAGGTGTTACTCGCTCTCCAATTATCTTACCTTCCTTTGATATTTGAGATATTGTCCAATTTTGGCAAAAGTCACACTTAAAGTTACATCCAACGGTTGCAATCGAATAAGTATCAGTTCCAGGTAAGAAGTGGAAGAGAGGTTTCTTTTCAATCGGATCTATATGTCTTGCAATTATTTTATCATATACTAAAGAATATAATTTTCCGTTGATATTTTTTCTAACATGACATATTCCAAATGAATTTGGCTGTATTATACATCTATGTCTGCAAAGCTTGCATCTAATTCTATTATTTTCAAGTTTTTCGTAAAACATTGCTTCCTTCATATTATTCTTTAATAATTTTTTCCAAGCATTTCGGACATATATATCCTTCGATATTTTTGTAAAAAAATTTGTAAAGTATTGTCTCATTCTCCTTCCTTTTACAATAGTGGCATTTCCTTTCATTATCCATATATCTTCCTATATGATTTTGGAAAAGATAAAAAAGTTGTATAAAATACAAATCATTCATGGATATATCCCGAACGAATATGCAGATATAAATTTAACGTTTGAAAAAAATGGTAAAAGATATTTAAGGGAAGAATTTCGAAGAATGCTAAAGGTTGTTCTTGTTGGGGGAGCCTTCGAAATAATACATCCTGGCCATTGCCTATTTTTAAACGAGGCTAAAAAGCTAGGAAACTTCTTGGTTGTAATCATTGCTAGAAATAAGACTGTGGAAAAGAGAAAAGGGATATGTATCGTTGATGAAAATGTTAGGAAACAAGTTGTAGAATGTTTAAAACCTGTCGATATTGCAATTCTTGGGGATGAAAACGATTTCTTAAAACCTGTAAAGAGAGTTATGCCTGATATAATTGCTCTGGGATATGATCAGGATTTGGATTTAAATTTAAAGAGAGAAATATCTAAAATGGGTATAGAAATCGTTAAGATAAATAAGAAACTAAATAATTATAGCACAAAAAATATTGTAAAAAAAATATTAGAAAATTTTAAATCTTTTTAATATATATTTCATGTTTTGTCGCATCAACCTTAACTATTACGGCATTTTCAACGACGAGCTTTTTATCAAAACCAAGTATTTCAACGTTGTTCTTTTCCTGTTTAACAACCATTGCCTCATCGAATATCTTTTCGTAAGAGTTTCCGCTTAACAGGTAAACCTTTGATTCGCACATAAAAATAAAAAATAAAAATTTATTTTGTATGTATTACCTTGTCTATATTACGTGTAGCAATTTTGAAGAGGCAAAGAAAATAGGTAAAAAACTTATTGAAGAAAGGCTTGCCGCATGTGTAAATATTGTTGAAAAAATATTTTCGATATATTGGTGGCAGGGAAAAATTGAGGAAGCAAATGAAGCATTATTGATTGCAAAAACTAATGAAAGAAATTTGGAATCATTAATGAAAAGGGTTAAGGAGCTTCATAGCTATACTGTTCCAGCAATTCTTGCTATAAAAATCGAGAAAGGATACGAGGAATTTCTAAAATGGTTGGATAAGGAAACGAGATGAATTTACTTATTTTATCTTTTTTCGTTGCACTTTCAACATTTTTTCTAACAAAAATCTTCATAAAAATTCTTCCGAAATATGGTTTCTACGGAATAGACCTTCATAAGGAAGATAAAAGAATCGTTGCAGAAAACGTCGGAATAAGTGTTATAATTCCATTTCTAATTTCGCTGATAATTTTTTACAATGAACTAGGAGCAAAATTTTTCTTAATTTTATTCGTAATCACATCTCTCACATCATTTTTCGGATTTATCGATAGAATATTTAAATTTAAACCAAGAGAAAAAATTTTGGGACTAACTTTGATAGGAATTTTCTTAACACCATTTGTTGATAGAGAAATCTTCGGCATAAATCTTTCATACATTTCTTATATAATAATTCCAATAGGATTTTCAATCTCGTGCAATTTAACAAATATGCTTGCAGGATTAAATGGTTTAGAAATTGGTTTGGCATTGATAAACTCGATCTTTTTAACAATTTTTTCGTATCTAAAAAATAATATAAATTTATTTTTGATATTTTTTACGTTAACAATATCTCTATCAGTGTTCCTAAGATATAATTTTTATCCAGCAAGAGCATTTCCCGGAGATACGTTAACGCTGGCAATAGGTGCTATATACTTTTCAAGCATTGTTTATTACGATATGGATTTTCTTCTAATACCATTATTGATATTAAATGCATTCGATGCCTTTCTCAAATTTATAACAGCAGGTATAATGTACAGGGAAAAATTTAAGCCAACATTAATCAAGAACGGTAAGCTATATTATAACGGAGGTTATCTATCATTAATTAGATTGATATTAAAAATTAAACCAGATAAGGAATGGAAGGTTGTTCTTAAAATATATCTTCTACAAATTATAATTTTATTAATATTTATTTTAATTTATAATAAATTTATTCAATAAATAAAAAAAGGAATTATTTTATTTCTTGCCATTTCTCTTCCAATTTCTTTCTAATGTCTGGGAATGTTGTATATTCCATTTCTTCCAATGGCAATCTATGTGGCTCAAATGGGCCGTGTCTTCTGATATAATCTGCTATAAACATTGCAATTTGTCTCGAATAATCAAATGCTGGATCGTCGAACAAATCAGCAAATCCTATCATCTTTCCATTGTTTAATTGAAAACCAACAGCTGCTACTCTCGGAGGTCCATCAAATCTCGTACATTTTGCATGTTTCAATGAAACTGGCATTATTGGTCCATTATGGCTACCCCTCATCCATCCTGAAACGAGGTGAGGAAATGCAAATGCTTCGAGAACTTCTCCTAAAGCAGGCAATCCTGCCTGACATCTTACCAAAGCAACTGGATCATCCTTTCCAACATATCTTCCTGCAACTTGATACAACTTCTCTGTAGATACTACTGCAACAGGTTCGTCATGTGGCAATGGTG
>JALUTC010000110.1 GCA_027058345.1 archaeon
AATATCGAACGATATATCATTCATATCAAAACTAGATCCAAGGATTTCGAACACATTATTTGGAACAAGTATCATATTCAATCCTTACGATGCTAAAAAATTAAAGGATATATTATTCCATAGAATTACCCTCGCATTTAAGGAAAATGTCGTCGAAGAATCAGCAATCGATTACTTATCAGCGTATATTGCAAGGGAGAGTGGAGATGTAAGAAAAGCGTTAAAAATATTAAGCATTGCTGGAGAAATTGCTGAGAAAAATTCTTTGGAAAAGATTACAATAGAATGCATAAAACGTGCAATTAATATTCTCGAGGTAAATATCTACGAAGAGATAATAAAAAAGCTTCCTCTACATTATAAATTGATATTGTATAGTCTGTTGATTTTAAAAGAAAGAGGTAGTGAACCTGTTACAACGGGAAAACTTTACAATATATATAAAAAGGTTTGCGAATCGTTAAACATTGAAACATTGTCTCAAAAAAGAGTCTCCGAAATAATATCGGAATTGGAACATATGGGAATTTTGTCTTCAAAGATATTGAATCGTGGAAAGTATGGAAGAACGAGAGAAATCTGGTTAAATATACCTGATGCTAAAATAATTATACAAAATAGTATTAGAATAGCTTTGGGTGAATTATGTGAAAAAGCACATATTAGAAGAGTTACTAAAACATGATATAAATATAACTCCAGGAGCTTTAGAATTAATAGAAAAGAAGTATTCGAATTCTTTGAAAAGAATAATTGAGGAAGCAATTAAAAGAAATATTGCAATAATAACCGAGGATTTTCTAAGAAATTTCGACAATAATAAGGTTGAGGTTATAATAAAGGAAACGTATAAAAGATTGGCCGATGAATATGAAGAAGAAATAGAAGTGAAGAAATCGTTTAAAAAAATTTCTTCAAAGGCTGATGTGAAAAAATTCTTAAACTATTTCAGAAATAGGTATGAAAAGATAAAAGAAATGTTTATAAAAAGGGGAATAAAACCAGTTACGATATCTCAAGCCATAAAATCTAAGGAAGAAGTTTACATTGTCTGCTGTGTTTACGATGTGAGAGAAACTTCGAGCAAAAACATAGTTATGGATGTTGATGACCCTACTGGAAGTGTTAAGGCATTGGTTTTAAAGGATGAATTGAAAGAAGTTTGTAAAGAAATAATTAGAGATGAAATAATTTGTCTTAAAGGGAGATATAATAAATCTTTCTTTATCGTTTCAGATATTATCTTCCCAGATTCTCCTTTAAAAACTAAAACGAAAAAATTAGACATCCCAATCGTAACGGTGTTCATTTCCGATATACATTTGGGAAGTAAAAAATTCTTAAAGGAAAAATTCTTGAAATTTATCAGATGGTTAAATCTTGAAGGAAATAGAAAAGAAATTGCATCAAAAGTTAAATATATAATAATAGGTGGAGATTTGGTTGATGGAATTGGTGTATATCCAAATCATGAGGAAGAACTTGAAATAAAAAACATAAGAAGGCAGTATAAAGAATTGTATGAAATATTGTCAAAACTTCCAAAAAATATAAGAGTTATAATAATACCTGGAAATCATGACGCCACAAGACAAGCGGAACCTCAACCTCCTATAATTGAGGAATATGCAAAAGAATTTTACGAAGATTCACGATTCTTAATGCTATCAAATCCTTCTTACATATCATTGCATGGAATCGATATCCTAATATATCATGGAAGAAGTTTGGACGATATTATAACAACGTTACCAGGTTACGATTATAAGAAGGTTGACAAAGCAATGTCGCTATGGTTAAAGAAGAGACACCTCTCACCATTGTATGGTTCAAGAACACCAATTGCTCCAGAAGATTACGACTTCCTATTAATCGATAACATTCCAGATATAATCCATGCCGGCCATGTACATAGAACTGCAGTCTCCGATTATAAAAACGTACTACTAATAAATTCTGGAACATTTCAAGAGCAGACAGAATTTCAGAAGAGAATGAACATTGTACCAACTCCAGGACTTGTTCCTATATTATATATGGATGAGATGAGAGTTAGCATATTAGAATTTTAAATATGTTGACAAAAAGGATAATTCCTTGCCTCGATATAAAAGATGGGAAGGTTGTAAAAGGAGTAAACTTTCAAAATTTAAGATATGCAGGTGAACCAGAGATACTTGCAAGAATATATGATGAGCAGGGAGCTGATGAAATAGTATTCTTAGATATTACTGCAAGTGTTGAAGGTAGGGAATTATTAATAGATATATTGAAAAGAACCGCAGAATATGTATTCATACCATTAACTGTTGGAGGAGGAATTTCGAAAATTGATGATATTGAAAAGGTATTAAGAGCAGGTGCTGATAAAGTATCGATAAATACAGCTGCTGTAAAAAATCCCGATTTAATTAAGGAAGCTTCGAAAAAATTTGGTTCCCAATGTATCGTGGTTGCAATAGATGCAAAGAGAAATTACAATATAACCAAGGGGAGAAATATAATTAATGGAAAATATTGGTTCGAAGTGTATATATATGGTGGAAGAAAACCTACAGGAATTGATGCAATAGAATGGGCAAAAAGAGTGGAAGAGCTTGGTGCTGGAGAAATATTATTAACCAGTATAGATACTGATGGTACTAAAAAAGGATTCGACATTGAACTTACAAAATTAATATCTGAAAAAGTTTCAATACCAGTCATAGCAAGTGGTGGTGCTGGAGAATTACATCACTTTTACGAGGTATTTACAAAGACAAAAGCCTCTGCTGCATTAGCTGCGAGTATATTCCATTACAAGAACTACACGGTGAAGGATGTCAAGGAATACTTAAAATCTAGGGGGATTCCCGTAAGAATTTAAATGCAAATTTCTCTCAATATTCTCGAAACATCTTCCTTTGTTAACTTGCCCTTTTCCTTTAACCTTTCAAGACTCTCCCTTATTATAATTCTGAAGATTCTCTTATCCTTATTTATTTCCTTCGCGGCCTTTCGTATACTACCCTTTTCAAGAACCAATTTTAACAAATCCCTTTCAATATTTGTCAAGCCATCGTCGTTCTGAAGTATAAATTTTACCAACGATATAATATCGTTACACGTATACATTCTCTTAGGTTCTGTAAATTTTTCTACAAGTTTAAAATGAATTACCGTAAATACGGAATTAGAGCTAAATCCTTTGTAATGCTTTTTCAACGCTTGTCTCAACTTCCTCTTGCTTCTAAAACCATCGAGGATTGCTTCTTCCTTAGTTATTTCTTTCAACGTTTTATATTCGACCTTCTCAACCCTTAAAATTCCAATAATTTCTCCGCCGCAATTTGCATAATATAATTCTCCTTCTTTAACTGGAATCTGGCCTAACCTTATCGTCGTTACCTTCTCCCCTGTTAAAATTTTATCCCTATATTCTTTTGAAAAATACATGTACTTTATTTCATTCATACCTGAACTTCCAATATAAGTTTATCCTTTTCAAGCCTTTTATCAACAATTTTATAATTTTTACCCAACTTAATTAATGCAAAGTAACATGTATCATCTGTATAACCTCTAACCTCTATAGACTCTTCAAACCTCTGTATTGATATATCTTCTAAACTTTTAATCCCAGGCATTTCTATCTCATATATATATTTATCTCCCTTTCTATACTTGATAACTTTTGGCTCTACAACTTTTGACACTTTCCTCTTAATGTTTTTTTCCTCAGAGGTATCTTCTATTTTAATTGGAACCCATTTCTCTTCCCTTATCTCTTCTATTTTAGCCTTCTTCTTCCTTCCAAATATTCTTCCTATTTCTTCCTCAATTTCTTCAAATATGCTCTTCTTCTTCAAAGGTTCTCCACAGTAAGGGCAATAGTTCCATTCGTCAACCACTTCCCTATAACAATAAGGACATCTCATTACTTATAAGCTATTTTTTTAACAACATCTATTATTCTAAGGTTTAAAACACCATCTTCTCTATATAAATGACCAACAACTTCATATACTTCTCCCTTTTTCAATGATATTGGAGAATTGTACGA
>JALUTC010000111.1:0-185 GCA_027058345.1 archaeon
TATGGTATTTATTTGGAATTGATCATGCAATAAATGTTGGAGATGTTCTTCACGTATTAGCATATAAACCATTGATTAGATTAAAGGAAGAAGGTGTTCGCGAAGGAAAAATTTTAGAAATAATAGACATTTTAACGGATGCACTCGTAAAAATTTGTGAGGGACAATATCTAGATTTGGAATTT
>JALUTC010000111.1:195-4026 GCA_027058345.1 archaeon
AACGAGAGATTCGAAATTACGAGACAATATTCTGGTAAGAAGATAAGACCTGCATTATGCATATTAAGTTATGCATCAATCTCTGATACATACACCCTAGCATTACCAGTTGCTGCAAGTATTGAAATGTTACATAACTTTACCCTAATACATGACGACATAGAGGATAAAGATATATTGAGAAGGAATAGGTATACAGTATGGTATTTATTTGGAATTGATCATGCAATAAATGTTGGAGATGTTCTTCACGTATTAGCATATAAACCATTGATTAGATTAAAGGAAGAAGGTGTTCGCGAAGGAAAAATTTTAGAAATAATAGATATTTTAACGGATGCACTCGTAAAAATTTGTGAGGGACAATATCTAGATTTGGAATTTCAGAAAAGAGATAAGGTAACAAGGGACGAATATTTTAAGATGATTGAAAGAAAAACTGCAACATTAATAGAAGCTTCCTGCAAATCCGGTGTAACATTGGCAACGGATGACGAACGTATAATCGAATTGTTTTCACAATTCGGAAGAAATATTGGCATTGCATTTCAAATAATCGACGATATAATAGGAATATGGTCTGAAAGAACTGGTAAGCCAAAGGGTAGCGATATAAGAAATAGAAAGAAAACATTACCAATAATTCTAGGAATGGAAAGGGATAAAGAAATATTGGAAATAATGAAGAAAGAGAAGGTGTGTGATGATGATATAAATCATGTTATAAATATTCTAGATAAGTATAATATTAAGGACGAATGTTTGAAAATTGCCGAAGAATATAAGAAAAAGGCGGAGGATTGTTTGAAGAAAACAGGTATTAAAAATTATTACACAGATATGTTACTTAAAATTTCCGAATTTATAATCAGGAGGAGTTACTGATGAATTACGAAGAAAGAATTAAGGAACTACTTAAGTATAAACCCCATCTAAAGATTATTGACAACAAATTATACATTGAAGACATACCTGTTGAAGAAATTTCTAAAGAATATGGAACGCCATGCTTCGTATATTCTAAAGGTAGAATAGTTCAAAATTACAATAGATTCTTGAATGCGTTCAAGAAATTGTACAAAAATGTTGAAATTAGATATGCAATGAAAGCAAATTCAAATCCTCACATTTTAAAACTATTGCTCAACCTTAATTCAGGAATTGATGCAGTTTCAGTAAATGAGATAAAACTTGCATTAAGTGTTGGATTTAAACCTGAAAAAATTATATATACTGGTGTGAATAGAACAGAAGAAGAACTTGAATTTGCAGTCAAAAACAATATTTTAATAAATATTGATTCTTTAAGTGAATTGAAAAAGGTTATAAAAATTTGTGAGAAGAATAATCTCGAAGCAGATATTTCGTTTAGATTTAATCCCGAAATAGATGTTAAAACTCATAAACATATTGCAACGGGATTAAAGGAAAGTAAGTTTGGATTACATGAAAGAGAAGCTTACATTGCTTATAAAATTGCAAGGGAATACAAATTCTTAAAAATTCGAGGAATACATATGCATATAGGAAGTCAGATAACATCTGTAGAACCATTTGAAAAAGCTTCCAAAAAACTCTTAGAATTTGCAGGTAAAATAACAAGGGAATTAAACATAAACCTTGATATTATTGATTTTGGAGGAGGTTTGGGAATAAAGTATAAAGCTGATCAGAATATCATTACCCCAGAAGATTTGGCGAGATGTTTAATAAACAATTTTCTAGAAGCATCTGAGAAATATGGATTTGAAAATGTTAAAATATTATTAGAACCGGGAAGATATATCGTTGGAGATTCTTCTATTCTCATAACTGAGGTTACGACAATAAAAATCACACCTTATAAAAAATTTATCGGAGTAAATGCTGGTTTCAATATATTAATTAGACCTGTTTTATACGAGGCATATCATGAAGTAATCGTAGCAAATAGAGTATTTTCCAATTCCTATGAAAAATATGATGTCGTAGGATATTTATGTGAGAGTGGTGACATACTTGCAAAGGATAGAATTCTTCCAAAAGTATTTGAAGGAGATTTACTCGCATTTTTAGATACGGGTGCATATTGTTCGATAATGTCATCAAACTATAATTTAAGGGAGAGGGCTGTGGAAGTTATGGTTGAATGTGAAAAATCGTGGGAAATACGTAGAAGAGAAACTTTCGAAGATATTGTAAGGTATTTCAATATATGAGGATAAAGGTTGGATGTTGTGGTTTCTGTATAGGAATGGATAAATATTTTTCAGAATATGATGTCGTTGAAATACAGAGAACATTTTACGAATTATTAAACGAAGAAACGTTAAAGAATTGGAGGAAAAAGGCTCCAACAAGGTTTGAGTTTACGATTAAGGTTTTTCAAGGTATAACTCATGACGTTTCATCACCTACATGGAGAAGAAGTAATATAAAAAATTATAAAGAGTTGAAAGGGAAGGTTGGTTTCTTAAGACCTACAAAGGAAGTGTTCGAATTTTGGAATAAAATGTTAGATTATGCAAAAATTTTAAAATCGAAAGTTCTACTTATCCAACTTCCATCAAATTTTAAAGATACTGAAAAAAATATTGAAAATGCAGAAAATTTCTTCTCAAACATAAATAGGGATAATGTTTTCATTGCAATTGAACTTAGAGGTTGGAGGGAAGAAAATATAAGAAGGTTATGTGAAAAGTATGATTTAATTGATACGACAGATCCTCTTAAAAGAGAACCGACATATTATAACAGAATTGCATACTTTAGATTGCACGGAAGATATGAAGGAAATAAAATAATATACAATCATAAATATAGTAGAGAAGAGCTTGAAAAGTTAAAGGAGAAGATATTTAAATATAATGCTGAAGAATGTTATGTAATGTTCAATAACGTATATATGAGAGATAATTCTAAAGAGTTTAAACTATTAATAAAGAAATGAGGTTCATAATAATTCCTGCAATAGATTTATACAATGGAAAGGTTGTTAGGTTCGAATCTGGAAATCCTAATAAGAAAATATACGAAGAGGAAAATCCCATAGAAGTTGCAAAGAGATGGATAAGATTAGGTGCAAAGAGGTTACATGTCGTTGATTTAAACGGTGCTATAGAAGGAATTAGAAAAAATCAGGACATTGTTGAAAGAATTTCAAAGATATCAAAAATACAATTTGGTGGAGGAATAAGAAAATATGAAGATGCGAGAGAACTTTTGGATAAAGGCATAGATAAAATTATAATAGGAACAATGGCATACGAGGATGAAGATTCTGTCAGAAGATTGATAAGAGAATATGGATCGGATAGAATTATAATAGCTGTGGATGTAAAGAAAGGATTTGTAGCAAAAAAGGGATGGAAAGAAGTGACGAGTTATAAACCAGAAGATGTTATAAATAAGTACGATGTTGATGAAATACTCGTTACAAATATTGATGTCGAGGGAAAACTCAAAGGTATCAATTTAGATTTCATAAAAAAAATAATAAATATGAGCGACAAACGCATAATAATTTCTGGAGGAATATCCAGTATCAATGATATTTTAAAAATAAAAGAACTAGGCGCATTTGCCGTAGTTATTGGTACTGCACTTTACCTGAATAAGATAGATTTTATTCAGGCAAAAAAATTGGAGGAATAAATATGTTGAATTTCGAAAATATTATTAAAAATATAAAAGATTTAGAAAATAAAATAGATGAATTTTTGGAAAACTTTCCAAATACTGAACAATCCTTTGAATCAATATTCGATGAGTTCGAGAGATTATCTGTCAGAATAAAGGATTTTTATAAAAGGCATAGGGATTACGTTGAAAAGTATAGGGAAAGGATAAGAA
>JALUTC010000112.1 GCA_027058345.1 archaeon
GGTGCAAACATAAGAACGTGTAGTGATGTTGAAGAATTCTTCAAAGAATTATCAAATACAAATATATTTTTCTGTTTAGATATATCACATGTTCCAAAAATTTTTGAAATATATGAATTTATCGAATGTTCGAGTAAATATTTGAAACATATTCATGCAAGTGATGTTCTTCAAGGAAAGAATCATTTACCGATAGGTATGGGTGAAATCGATTGGTATAAGGTGATTGACATTCTTATTAAAATAAGGTACAATGGTGCAATTGTAATGGAATTCTTAGAAAAATATAACAGTTTGAATTTTTATATAAATAGTGCGAAATTTTTAAGAGAAATTTATGAAGATATTATCAATACTAAGTGGGGGAAAGGATAGTAACTATGCATTATACCTTGCGGAAAAGCATTACGGAGAAGTGGAATATGTTCTAACATTGAAACCAAAAAATATATATTCATATGCATTCCACTTTCCAAACGTAGATTTTGTACATTTACAGGCAAAGGCCATGGAAAAAAGGCATATATTATACGAAGTATCTGGAGAAAAGGATAAGGAATTGATCGAATTTAAAAATATCTTAAAGGAATTGAAAAGAAAATATAATATCGATGCAATTGTTTCTGGAGTCGTTAAATCGAACTATCAAAAGAAAAGGTTGGATATCATTTGTAAAGAATTGGGTCTAAAGCATATATCTCCATTGTGGCAACGAGATGAAGAAATCTTATGGAAAGAAATGTTAAATCTAGGATTTGAAATAATTATAACTGCTGTAGCAACATATGGCTTGGATATAAATTGGCTTGGAAAAAAAATTGGATATAAAGAATTATCAGAACTTATAAATCTGTCGAAGAAATTTGGTTTCAATCTATCTTTCGAAGGAGGAGAGGCGGAGACATTTGTATTATTTTCACCTTTATATAAAAAAAGGATACAAATAATTAAATCGAAAAAGGTTATCGAATCAAAACATAACGGATTTCTAATAATAGAGGATGCTAAACTTGTCTGAATATACTATTCCCATTCCTATCTATTGCAACAATTAAAGGACCAAAGTTTTCAACATATATTTTATAAACTCTCTCAGCCTCACCAAGCTCATCCAAAAATGTTCCACATATCTTCTTGACATATTTTGCAGCCAATGAACCAGCACCTCCAGTAAATAACATGTAACAAATACCATTTTCTCGAATTATATCCTTACCAATACCTCCCTTACCAATTATCCCCCTTATATTATATTTCTTTATCAACTTCCTCAAATAGTTTTCCATCCTTGAAGTTGTTGTTGGTCCTATAGATAATATTCTTCCACCTTTAAAAATAGGTCCAGCATTATATACTATATTTAATTCAAAACCATGACTCTCTTCAAGCAATCTTTTGCACGCTTTATCCCTTAAAGTATATATAATACCTGTTAAATATATTACATCTCCAGCACTTAATTCTTTAGGATTAAATTCATCCACCCTTATATTAAGCTTCCTCATTTAACTTCAACTTCCCATCCAAGAGTAAATGGTGGAATTCCTCGTTCAAATCTTGCAACCAATACTCCATTGTTACCATGAAACCTTATTATTTTCCCATTTATCCACGTTTTCTCATTTATCTTTAACCTAACCTTCCTACCAATTACTTTAGATTTATATGGATCCGCATCTATCAATCTAATAAGTACATTCCTATAGTCAGGATCCCTGTAACTTCCTCTGAAACCAACTATCTTCGCCTTCATAGTAAAATTAAAAAATGTTATTATTTTTGATTTTCTTTTGATGATGAACGTTTACAGCACTGAAAGATGATGAAGTCTTCACTTTCTGATTAATGATGAGCGTTATGAGCTCTGATTATCTTGGAGCTAATCTCTTCAAATCTTGTACAACCTTTGGAAATACTTCCAATAAATAATCTATATCTTTCTCATCATTATCTATTCCTACCGTAAAAACAACTGCTCCTTGTGCTTCCTCATAACTATATCCTATTGATAATAGAATAGGACTTGCAAGGAATGCTTTTGATACGCATACACTTCCAGTACTAGCTTCAATATTATATGTATCTAACATCTCTACTATTGCTTCCCCATGAATTCCTTTAACTATAAAACTTGCATGATTGGGCAATCTCTTGCTCAAGTCTTTTGTACCTGTTAAATATACATCTTCAATATTTATTCCTTTTATAATTTTGTCTCGTAACTTCCTATAATGCTTAACCCTCTTTTCAAAATCCCTCTTTGCTATCTCGCACGCCTTCCCAAAACCAATAATTCCAGGAACATTCTCAGTACCTGGTCTCCTGCCCTCTTCCTGTATTCCACCGTAAATTATTGGAACTATACTTAAACCCTCCCTTAAATATAATGCTCCAGAACCTTTGGGACCATATATTGTGTGAGATGATAATGTCAATGCATCAACGTTTAATTTTCTAACATCTATCTCCACCTGACCAGCAGTTGCAACTGCATCCGTATGAAACAAAACATCCCTTTTCTTATCCTTAACAATCTCAACCAATTCCTTTATCGGCTCTATAGTTCCTATTTCATAATTTGCATGAATTATTGAAACTAGAATAGTCTCATCAGTTATAGATTTCTCAAGTTCTTCGACATTAACAAACCCCTCTTTATTCAATGTTACGAAGGAGATTTTAAAATCAAACCATTTCTGCAAATATCTTGCAGCATTTAGTACCGAGTGATGTTCCGCTCTCGATATAATTATATGTTTACCCCTCTTAATATTTGCCAATGCCAATCCTATTATCGCTAGATTATTTGCTTCAGTTCCTCCAGATGTGAATATGATTTCTTCAGGTTTAGAATTTATCAGAGATGCAACCCTTTCTCTTGCTTCCTCTATCTTTTCCTTAACCCTTGTTCCCGTAGATGTTATTGAAGAAGGATTGTAGAATTCTTCTTTAAAGTATGGAAGCATTTCGTTTAAAACTTCATCTAGCACAGGAGTAGTCGCAGCGTGATCTAGGTAAACCCTTTTCATAATCCTTCAACTTTCTAATATAAAAATAATAGTAATCGTTTTCAAAATCTACACCTATAAATTCGTTTCCTGTTTTTTCACACCATGCTGGAATATCTTCCAAAGCCCCATCGTAATCGGTTACAATTTCAATTATTTGTCCAACCTTAGCCTTCTTTATAGCTTCATCAAGTTTTAATAAATGCATGGGACACATTCTATGAACAATATTTATAGATATATCTGGTTTAATTTCTTTCCTTTTAACAAATTTAAGTGTACTACTCATAAATTATTTTTAAATTAATATCTAAGTCCTTGAATGCTTCCCTTATCTGATTTTCAATATCTTCTCTCAATGCCTTATCATCTATCCTTGATAATATTATCTCTACATCCTTATCCTTGACCTTCAATCCTCTAAATTTATCACTACTTATTATACTTTTACCACTCATCGGATCCAAAACCCCATGCAATAATCTCTTTGCTACATTCTCATCAAATCTTACCCTTCCTTCCTTTATCTCATACTTAAGTATTGCAATTTTAAGAGCTTCAACCGATAGAACTGCGCAATGAATCTTTGTTCTTGGTAACCCCTCTAAAAAATCCTCAATATCTTTGTAACTTATCTTTTTCGCATCATCCAATCTTTTTCCCCTCGCCAATTCCGTAACAGCTACACTCGTCGCTATATTTGCTGCACAACCATAAGATTCAAATGTTGCCTTCTCTATTTTATCGTTAACTATCTTCAAATATAACTTAATCATATCACCACAAGCAACACTTCCAACAGTTGCTACAACAGAAGCATCCTCCATCCTTCCTATATTCTTCGGATTTCTAAAATATTCAAGAACTTTCTTGGAATATCCTATCCTCATTTCTTTCTTAAATAAATTAACGGTTAAAAAGTTTAATTTAAAATATATTTTGAAGAGAGATGCGTCGGAAATGGAAAATGAAAAATTAACATGTGACGATTAATTTATCATTATTAATAATG
>JALUTC010000113.1 GCA_027058345.1 archaeon
GCTCATCATCAATCAGTGTAGGGTGACCTCATCATTAATCTTTTCGAGAAATCTTATTGTATATATTATTTCGTTTATATTAACGTGCTCATTCCTTGTATGTGCATATCTCAAATCTCCCGGACCAAATATTGCGACGGATGCCTTTGAATATACATAAAAATTCGAAGCATCTGTCCAGCTTTTATATCCGATAAATTTTGGGCTTTTATTTAAGGATTTAATATATACTTTTCTTAACATGTTTATAAAATCTTCATCCCTTGTTTCGAAAGGATATGATATATCTATTAATTTATATTCTGCGTTAAATTTTTTGATAAACGTTTCAATTTCTTCCCTTACATTATTTATATCATGGTTTGGTAATATTCTGAAATCGATTACAATCTTACATTTATCAGGTACTACAAGCTCGTAACTTCCAGCGGAGATATGTTGTATTAAATAATTTGCTTTGCCAACCAATGGATGTTCCTGCTTTAAAAATTTTAAACTGTTTAGCTTAGAAATAAAATCAAATGCTACGTTTATTGCATTGACACCATCTTCTATGCAAGAACCATGAGCTTCCAATCCTTTTAAAACTATTTCATATTCCAAACTTCCAGCAGATGCTATTGCCAAATCTAAACTTGTTGGTTCAAGAATTATCCCTCTTTTAAATTTCTTCATCCTTGCAATTGTTTCAGAACCATATCCCTTTCCTTCCTCATCAACGGTAAAAATTATCGAAACTTTCAAATCTTTAGCTCTTTCCAAAAATTTTAAAATACTAACAATGTTTGCCTTCGCATCACATGCCCCTATAGAATATATGGTATCGTTTTCAATTCTAATCCCATAATCAAAAGGAACTGTGTCCACATGTGTACATATGAAGAAATCTCCACGATCAATCAATATGTTATATCTATCTTTATCAATATATATTTTGTTATAATCATAACCAATTCTCTCCAATTTTTCTTCCAAATAAGATAGGATTTGATTTTCTTGACCATTGAAGCTTTTTATCTTAAGTATTTCTATTAATTCTCTTTTAATCTCTTCCTTATTCATATATATTTATGATTAGTGATAGAATAAAAAAGGGCTTGGAGAGATTACCACATAGGGGATTGTTGAAATCTTTAGGAGTAATCGATGAAGAATTTGATAAGCCATTCATTGCTGTAGTTAATTCTTATAGCGAAATAGTTCCTGGACATTACCATCTTGATAGGATTTCTAAAGCAGTTAAGGAAGGAATTCTAGAAGCTGGTGGAATACCGTTCGAATTTAACACCATAGCAATATGTGATGGTTTGGCAATGGGACATGAAGGTATGAGATATTCATTACCAAGTAGGGAGATTATTTCGTATTCGATAGAATTGGTTATTAAGGCTCATGCTTTTGATGGAATGGTTTTGATTGCAAGCTGTGATAAGGTTGTACCTGGAATGTTGATGGCTGCCGCCAGATTAGATATACCAACGATATTCGTTACAGGTGGGGGAATGCAGGCTGGATATGTTAGAGGTAGGAGATTAGATGTTATATCTTTATTCGAAGCTATAGGAGAGTATAAATCTGGAAGGTTAAGCGATGAGGAATTAAAACTATATGAGAATGAGGCATGTCCCACATGTGGTTCATGTGCAGGAATGTTTACAGCAAATACTATGGCATGCTTGGTTGAAGCTATGGGGTTATCATTACCTGGAATGGCTACAAGCCTTTCATTTACTTCTAAAAAGATTAGGTTGGCAAAGGAATCTGGAAGGAAGATAGTTGAACTTATTAATAGAGGAATAACTGCAAGAAAAATAATGGTTAGGGAATCATTTATAAATGCAATAATTGTCGACTTAGCAATTGGAGGTTCAACAAATACAGTTCTTCATCTACCTGCAATTGCGAGAGAAGCAGGAATAGATTTAAATCTGGATTTATTCGATAAATATAGTAGAATTGTACCTACAATTGTTTCGATAAGACCATTTGGAGAAAACTTCATAGAAGATTTAGATAGAGCTGGTGGTGTTTATGCAATAATGAAAAGGTTGAAGAATATATTAAATCTTGACGTTTTAACAGTTACTGGAAAAACTTTGAGAGAAAATCTTGAAGAGTATAAAATAGTTAATAACGAATATTTTGAAAAGATTATTAGACCTATCGAAAATCCTTATAAGAAGGAAGGAGGTATCTTTGTATTGTATGGAAATTTAGCACCGGAAGGTTGTGTTTTAAAGGTAGCAGCAATAAGTGATAGAACAAAGTACTTTAAAGGCAGGGCGAGAGTTTTTAACTCTGAAGAGGAGGCCGTAGATTATATAATGAAGGGGAATGTTGAGGAAGGTGATGCAATAATTATAAGATATGAGGGACCAAAATCTGGTATGAGAGAGATGCTTAAGGCAACATCCTTAATTTCAGGAATGGGCATGGATGAAGTTGTTGCACTTCTAACAGATGGAAGATTCTCAGGTGGTACTAGAGGTTTATGTATAGGTCATATTTCACCAGAAGCATATGAGAAGGGTCCCATTGCATATGTGATGGACGATGATATAATTGAAATAGATGTATTAAATAGAAAGATTACGTGGAAAATAGACGAGAAAGAATATGAGAGGAGGAAGAGAGAGATGAAAGTTAGGGAGCCAAAGTTTGAAGGATTCTTAAGAATATATTCTAGGATAGTTTCCTCGGCAAGTAAAGGTGCTATTATTAATCCTTAGGTATTTTTATGAAGAATGCTGCACCTCTAGGTATATTATCTTCGACACCAACCTCTCCGCCAT
Organism: archaeon; assembly: GCA_027058345.1. Classification (GTDB taxonomy): domain Archaea; phylum Hydrothermarchaeota; class Hydrothermarchaeia; order JALTZZ01; family JALUTC01; genus JALUTC01. The sequence continues at coordinate 2,793 of JALUTC010000113.1, forward strand.
GAAGTTCTGCAATCTTTTTACATATATGTAATCCAAGTCCTGTTCCTGATATTCCTTCCTTTTCTTTACTCATTCTTTCAAATCTCTTAAAGATTTTTTCCTTATATTCATCTGGAATTCCAGGACCATAATCTCTTACATAAATTTTATAATAATCTTTTTCTTCCTTTACATCTATAAGTATTCTTTTTCCTTCCTTTGCATATTTGATAGCATTATCTATGAAATTTTCAAAAACCTCTCTTATAATTGGGTTTGCTTTTATTTTAACATTTTCAGGAATTCTTATTTCTACCTCGATTCCATAATCTCTTAATCTCTTCTCAAAAGTTTTTAAAACAGATTCAACCAATTTTCTCAAATTTACTTCCGTCTTTGAAATGGATTTCATTTCTTCAAGTTTTAATATACATTTTACGTTTGAAAGAATTTCCATCAATTCTTCCAATGATTTGTTAGCTTTTTGTATATAATCATCTTTATACTTTTCTTTGGTTATATCAAGGAATAGTTTTGTAATGGAAACCTTATTTATTATGTCGTGAGATATTATTTCTATAAATAGTTCTTTTAATTTCTTCTCTCTACTTAATTCTTCGTACAATTTTTTATACCTTTCCTTCTCATGTATAATTTCTTCTAACGAATATATTTTGAATTCCTTTGTTGAAACGAAGTATAAGAATAGTAACATGTATCCATATCCAAGATTTAAGAATGCATCTGGCAATGATCCCGTGAAATATTCTTCATGTATTTCGAAGTATGCGAAAAGTATATCACCTATTAATGTAAATATGATTGAAATGAATATAAATTCGACATATTTCAAACCCAGCATTCCAATTAATTTGTATGAAAGGATTAATAGGCATAATAAAATTGTGTCAAGAACAACGTAACCAGCCATTATAGCCTTATCTAACATTGGATATTCATATTTTAAAATATCGGAGATTATAAATTGGTATGTGGCAATGTTTAACACTGAAATTATAAAAATTTTTATTATAAATATCTTTGGTTTTAAATATTTCACATTTTTTACAAATGTTTTCGAAAAGAAATATATAAATGGTATATAGGATATATACCAGAATAAGTCTGCGATTGATGGAAAGGGTTCTTCATTCAATATATCTTCATATATTGTCCATGAAAATTCTGCTAAGAAATCGAAGAGAGAATATAATAATACTGCAAGGATTATCTCT
>JALUTC010000114.1 GCA_027058345.1 archaeon
TATAAATACTATCGCTTATGATTATTTTCGACAACGTATAATTATTAAATATATATAATATTAAATCTTCCTTTGGCTCAATTTCTATATAAAATCTATTATTTTTTTCATGATATAAAACATTTAAGTTTTTTGTTAAAAGATATATATCAATATCTCTTTCGGACATCAATTTTATTTTATGTTTAAAGTTCTCTTCAATTTTATATGCATAGAAACCGCCATTTTCCAAAACTATTGAATGATTGAATTCGCTTACCTTAACGTCTATTGAAATTAGTATGAGAAAAATTCCAAGGATTATTAAAAACACTTCTAACTTAATATTATCACCTCCTCAATTAATGACGGCACGTAAAAGCTAAAGCTTGCGTCGACACCATATTCTGGTTCAATTTTACCGTAAACGTAATCTCCTTTAGATAATCCTCCAAAAACTTTACCTAAATCTATGATTATTGCAATCCTATCGCCTCTATTCATAATAGGAGTTTCACTTCTTATACTATTATCCAAATCGTTTAAAACAACAATTCCAAATGACTTATCGTCCAAATAATTCCATGCAGAATTATTGAACAAATCCCCTCCAACATAATATGCAGAGGAATTATACGATAATACGGACAACTTTCTAGTATCAGATATTTCAACCTTTGTTGCATTTAAATCTATTGGTCTACTACCCGGAGCTAATTCTAAAATCATTGCCAATTTTTCAAGTTTAAGTGTTGTCATGTTTACATCTCCATAAATCGTAACTATTTTTATACCAGATGATACTTCATATATCGAATTCCTACCAGTCAATAATGCCTTTTGTTGAAGATTGCTAGATACTTGAATTAATATATTTGCAGCTACTGCTGATAATAGAATTACTGCAATAAATACTATCAAGCTTCCAATTCCTACCGAATATTTCATAAAGAAAATATAACTCAGAGTTTATAAAAATACCTTTTAAATACTTAGATTATTAAAAGAATATGTAGGAAGTTAAGCACTTACTTTTCCAGAACACATATGAAATATCCCGAATCCTTGTGTTTGTTTGGAAATATTCTTATTCCTATATCATCAAACCCTTTCTCTCCAAAGATGGGCTTTACATCTAAAACCTCAAATTCTGGAAACTCTTTCAAAAACCATTTTATATTCTTTTCATTTTCTTCATATGTAATGCTACACGTAGAATATACTAGTATCCCCTTCTTCAAAATCTTTCCAGCAACCTTTAAGAACTGTCTCTGATAAGATGATATTGCCTTTAAATCTTTTTCACTCAAGTTTAAATATACCTTAGGTCTAACTCCAGTTGCTGAGCAAGGGACATCGAGCAATATCTTATTTACTTCAAATTTATATTTCATATCAATATATCTTGAATCATCTTTATATATTTCAACATTTTCACATTTTTGAACGGTTATATTTCTTTTGAGCTTTTCTATTCTAACATTACTTTTATCAAATGCATATATCTTAGCTTTATTATTCGTTTTCTTACAAATCAATGTAAGTTTCCCTCCAGGAGCTGCACACATATCCAATATCTTATCCCCTTCATTTGGTTCGAGTAAGTAAACGGTATAAACACTTGCTCTACTTTGAGGATAAACATAACCGTTTAATACATATTCTGACTTTTTTAAATTTGGAATCTTCCAAAAAGAAGCTATCGTCTTTATCGCTTCCCCCTTTCCTTTCTCTCTCTTAAAGAAATTTTCCTTAACAATTCCTATACCGACAAATTTTTTGGTATTAATTTCCATTATATTAACATATTCCTCCAGCTTTATCCCTTTATCGGCTCTTGAAATTCCTGGAGGAAACACATCTATTCCTTGAAGGACAGCTTCAGCAGTATATTTATCAACGAATACCCTTTTCAATTTTGGATCCATTTTTATATCAAATTTCCCCTTAGTTTTGATAAGTAAAACTTCCTTAAATATTGGGTCATCAAATATTTCGAATTCCATCCTCTTAATATATTCCTTAAACTCATTTCTAAGATTTTCCTTCATATCCTCATTCAGTCTAACGGAGAAGAATTCTCTAGCTTCAAAGATGCTTTTGTATAAATCCTCTATCTCATCCTTGCTTAAATATTCCTTTAAATCGTTGTATATTACTTCAAAGTCTTTCATAAAGAATCATCGATACTAACTTCTGTTAATATATGTATGTAGTTGATTTACCCTTACATGATGGAAAGTGCCCATCATGGTTATTTAACAGGATGGTTAAGCTTGCAAGAATCATATGTAATAGGATTATTGAAGAATATTCCGAAAATGTATTGCTCGAAAGATTGTCCAATCCAATATTTTTACAAGCATTAGGTTGTCTATTAGGATTTGACTGGCATAGTTCTGGATTAACTACCGTTACATTGGCAGCTGTTAAAGAGGCTTTAAAGGATAATGATAAAATAGCTATAGCTGGTGGTAAAGGGAGATATGCTTTAAAAACACCTGAAGAGATAGAGAAAATATGTGAAAGGTTTTCTTTGAGTAATTCTAAATCGGAAGAATTGAAAAGGATCAGTAGATTGGTTGCAAGGGTTGATTCGATAGCATTGCAGGATGGATATGATTTGTATCATCATTGCATGATAATTACAAGAAGCGGAGATTGGGCAATAATACAGCAGGGAATGAATATAGATGAAGGAGTTGCGAGGAGATACCATTGGTATAATAAAAGGGAATTTTTAAATAATCCGCACAACTTCATACTTTCTTACAGAATTGAGAAAGAAGTTTTAAATTTAGCTTCGAAGAAGAGTGAAGGTGCTAGAAAGGCATGTTTGGATATTGTTAAGGATAGAGATTATTTAAAATATATTTCTGATAATTCAAACCTAAACCTTTACAATTTATTCGATAAAAGAAGAAGAATCGTTTTTAAGTTTAAGATTAACTGGAAGGCATTGGAAAGAGCTTATAATTTACAACCGGATAGATTTGAAGATTTACTCCTAATTAAAGGTATGGATAAAAATACGATAAGGGCTTTGGCATTAATTGCTGAGATAATATATAACGAAGAGATTGATAGGGAAGATCCTGCAAAATTTTCATTTGCATTTGGAGGAAAAGATGGGGTTCCTTATAAAATTGATAAGAAAAGGATAGATTATACGATAAAACTTTTAACCGAATATTTAGATAAGGATACGTTAAAAAAATTATATATTAAAGGATGATGAAAAACCCGGCCTGAGAGATGATGAATCGACTCGATTCTGATCAAATTCCCCTTTCTATTATATAATTTGCTAAATCTATTAATCTGCAACAATATCCATATTCGTTATCATACCATGCCAATACTTTAACCATTCTATCTATTACATTCGTTGATAAACCATCGACAATTGCCGAATGTTCATCTCCTATTATGTCTCTTGAAACAATCGGATCTTCTGTATATGCGAGAATTCCTTTTAGATATGTTTCACTCGCCTCTTTCAATGCATTGTTAACTTCTTCCTTTGTTGTATCTCTTTTAACTTCTACAACTATATCACTTATTGAACCTGTTGGAACTGGGACTCTTAATGCCATGCCATCCAATTTTCCTTTCAATTCTGGTATAACTTCATGTATAGCTCTCGCCGCTCCTGTTGTTGTAGGAATTATTGATAATGCAGCAGCTCTCGCCCTTCTTAAATCTTTATGACTAGCATCAACCAATCTTTGATCATTTGTATATGCATGAACAGTAGTTATAAATCCCTTAACGATTTCAAATTTTTCGTGTAGAACTTTTAATACTGGTGCAATGCAATTTGTGGTACAAGATGCGTTTGAGATTATGTTATGCTTATTTTTATCATACATTTGATGATTTACACCCATGACTATTGTTATATCGGGATTTTTTGCAGG
>JALUTC010000115.1 GCA_027058345.1 archaeon
CCAGCAATTCTTCCTATAGAAGGTTATCGAAGACTTCTTATAGAAATCCTTCATGAAATGTCTATAAGATATGGATTTCATGAATTCTTTCATAAAGTTATAGGACCAATGATAATCTATGGAAAAACATCTAACATTGATATAATGTGGAAACTATTTGGAATGGTAATGATATATTATCTAAAAAAGGAACTATGACGAAATTAATAGGTTATATTATAGATGTTGAATTCGTATGGGGATTTCAAGCAAGAGTTGTTGGACTATCGAAAACAAATCCTTCTTATTTATATCCGCCACCAACAACATTCATAGGAGCATTAGCTTCAAGTATTGCAAAAAGAAAATATCTTGGAGAAAAGGAAGGAAGAGAATTGATGGTTAAATTATGCAAAAGTTTGGAAGCAATTGCTTTCAGACCATTAAACTGTATACCAATTAGATATGAGGATATAAATAGGATTATAACCATAAAAGTAGCTGGTGGTATAAAATATCCAAATCCTAAAAAGGTTAGGGAGTCTTTTGACTCTCCAGCGAGAGGGAAGACTAGTTTAATAAGTTTGGATGAGAATCCTCCATGTATTAGATATGCTGTAATATTTAAAGAAGATAAAGTTACTAGAGATATTAATAAGGAAGATTTTTATTCAATAAATAGGTTGGGTTCAAAAGAAAGTGTTGTATCTGTTATTGATGTAATGGAACATGATGATATTGAAATTATAAACAATTCACGTGAAATAACTTCCTACAGTTTCCCTTTAACTTCTAATAACGTATTAAAAAAAATAATTTCACCAAAATGGGAGTATGAAATATATATAGATCCGAGAACTATTCATGCTAGTGCGAGTTATAATCCGCTCGAGATTTATAGAAAATTTTCTCATGTAAAAATTTTTAGAATTCCTGTATTAACCGATATATTATCGAAGCCTCAAGTATATGTTGAATGTAAAACTTGTTATAAAATTGGAAGGGAGGTGATTATAGGATGGTAAACATTTCCATTGAATTACCATTAGATACGAGATTTTTGAACTTAATAATTTACGAAGGGTGTCTCTATCTTGCTTATAAATATAAGAGTAATTCGCGCATAAATCTTAGTGCTAATAATGCTATCAATATAGCTATTAATACTAATATTAAAGGAGAAAAGGTATTTAATGGAAAACAATTTAATGTAGGATTATCTACAGCTGGAGAAGTCGATAAAAAGCATAAAAATTTAGGACAAGGTGATATCTTAAAATATAATAAACTATTTATAAATTATTATAAAATAAATCAAAGAATTCCCGCAAAAGATGCTACGTATGACAATGTTATAAATATATTAAGGGAAATAGATAATCTGCTTCCAAGCAATAACATAAGGATTAATTATAATGCAATTAATTTAAGAAATAAGACTATTATTATCGGAAACAACAGTATAGGTATTACAAATATGTTAAAATGTGAGAGATATGATTCATTGCTACTTGTACCACAAGTTAGAACAAAAATCTCATACGAAACATTAATAATTGCTACAATAGGATTATATTCTGCATTTGTAGATAATACTCCAAGAGGTATTTATTTCTTAACATTCTCACCAGAGACTATTTCCAATATTATAAGCAACTGTGATATAAGTTTATTGGAAAAATTCTTTATTATAAAGGAAAGTATTATAGAGGAGTTAAGAAGAACCAGAATATTGTTTTATTATAAAACAGGTATAGATATTCTCTTAGAAATTTTACTTAACATTAAGATACAAAGAGAGTTAACTGTTAATAATTTGGACAAGATTTCACTCATATTGTTCAGAATGCAATTAGAAAAATATTTAGTTCCAAAAATTTACGAAAAGGTTCCAATTGAAATTTATAGAAATCAGATGTTTGTCGAATTATTAGCAAGGTATTCGAAAGAACCTTATAGACTATTAGGAAGATTATATAATTTATTGGATAATGATATATTTAGGAAATCATTGTTAAATGAAGATCGAGAAGAACATCAGAATGCTATCAGAGCTGTATATCATTTGTATAAATTCATAACATGCTCGGATGCCATGAGTTTATATAATTTCGTCAGGGAATTGCACAATATTCACCAAAAGGTTAAGGATGAGAATTATAAGAAAATAATTAGGGAGTGTTTAACAGGTATTTCGTATAATTTATAAAAATGGTTGAAATATTCCCTGACGGTTCCATAACATATATAGAAGGAAATAAATTGATGTTCAAGCATAGAAGTGGTAAAATTATAGAAATAGAAAGTTTTCAAAGTACAAATGATATATATGTGGACTGTGATTTATATAACGATCGATATTATATTGTTACAAAATCGGATGATAGAATTGGAATTCATATCCTTGATGAAAATCTAAGAGAAAGCTGGTATACATTAGATGGTAAGGATGTTGTTGACATGTTTATCTACGAGAAACTTCTATTGTTGATAACTAAAAACTTTATACAATTATTTAACATGGATGATAGAAAGGAAAATGATAGATATGGATTTGATAAAAATTTTTACGATAAAGAATACGATACGTGTAGTTTTGCTTATGGTTATCTTGCAATAAGATTTAATTCGGATATTTATAAATGTTTAAACTGTAAAAAATCTTTCACTGAACCTAGAGTTATTCTATCATCGAAACTATATGATAAATCTGAAATTATAAAAGTTTGTCCACATTGTGGAGGAGGAAATTATTCCAAAAAGAGTAGAGATGAGATATTGATCGTTAGAATTGGTTTCTGTGAAGGTTGCAATGTTTATAGATTTTCGGAGAATAATTTATGTCGGTACTGCAACTCAGAGCTAAAATTTGAGGATGAATTCAAGAAGACATATTATGATGAGCTCGTTGAATTTTTCAAAGTTTTCAATATAAATAAGCAAGAAATATATAAATTTTTGTCGAAATATGTTAATGAAGAATCCGTTGAGAAAATCATGAACCTTTCTCCAAATATTTCTCTCGAAATCATAAAGTATTATTTGAAAGAGGAAAATAACTTCAAGAAAAAGTTTAATGTTTTGGTTAAAATCTTAAGCAATTGCGATAGTATAATATATAAAGGGATAAATATTAAGGATTATATAATAGAAGCATTGGATTATAAGGTGGTGAAAAATGTTTGAAGAATATCTAAAATCTGTGCTTGAATGTTGCTATGGAATAGATATAAATGAATGTAGACCATTTGTTAAAGAAGCGTTAAAGAAAATCGAGGAAAAATGGAAGGATAAAAATATCTTCATAATCGAAGCCCCTACTGGATATGGAAAAAGTAGCATATCGTTTACATTGGCATTGTTTAGCTGTGAGGAAGAGTTTAAATCCATCATATCCTATCCTTTAAGAGCATTGCTCGAAGATCAATTCGAAAGAATTAAAGCCCTATCGGATAATGTTGGTAAGAGATACATGCATAATCCTGATTCCAGATATTTGATAAAACCAATAACCCTAACAACGATAGATACGTTATCCCTAACATTGTTCGGATTATCTCCTGATGAGTTGAACAAAATTTTAAAAGGATATAATGGAACGAGTGCAAAAACTTTAGGTCATTATCTATTCTCAACAGCTTCCGTTTTGTTATCGAATATAATTTTGGATGAGGTTCATTTATTAGCGGATACGACAAAATCCTTAAACTTTTTGATATATTTAATCGAGATTGCAAAGGAATACGATACAAAACTTATATTGATGACTGCAACCCTACCTGATAGTCTTTGTGAAATCTTATATAAAGCTGCAGGAGATAAGGGAGAAATTATAAGGTTTAAAGAGAATTCCGATATAAATTTTGTCCAAAAACAATTTAAT
>JALUTC010000116.1 GCA_027058345.1 archaeon
CCCCATTACGTGTGGAATAGCTACCTGTGGCATATTAACCACCAAATATATCTATTCTTATGATGGATTTCACAAATATAATTAATGATCCATAGTTTGAGTCTATACCTAATGAATATGACTCAAGTCTATTTGAGGGTGTGGCTGTAACAGTGAAGTTTAAGGCATCATAGCCCGCTGATATTCTGTAGTAGGTAATATTAACTGATTGGCATGTAGCTACTGTATATAAGCCTCCAGATCCACCGAAACTCCCGGGCACTATATCGATATAATGAATTTCGATGACATTAAGTACTTCAAATACCGGGGTATCGTTTTCAATTCCTTTACTGAAATTGAAGACCCCTAGATTTAGTATCCCTATTCTTGCAAAATCTATAACTATCCAAGCGCCATTACTCTCATTTACATAGACATGTCCCAATGGATATACATTATTTACAATGATTAAAGAATTGGTTCCCCTAAAGTCTTCCTCTCCGCTAACACCTACAAGGTTTCCTCCTCTATATTTAAATAGGCTATATGTATTGTTATAGATAGTTATAGGAGATTCTGACCTATTATATACTACCTTCACTGTAATATTACCTGCATTACCCTGAAAATACGGTCCCCCAGCGATTGTATTAAACCTTACATATCCAGATGACCCCTCCTTCCCAGATATTCCCTCTATTATCTCAGCTAAATTTATCATAATATTTTTCTGCCAATCTCTTCTAATATGGTATTTTTATATTTAACTCTTTTCAAATTATCTTCCCAAACATTTCTCACTTTTATTTTATTATAAACATGTTCAACTAGTTTATCGATAAATTCCCGTTCTATTACTTCTATAATTTCTCTTATCTTAAAACTATCCAATTCCTCAAACTCTTCTAGCCTTTCTTTAATATATTGCAATGGTCTAATTCTTGTAGCAGGAAAGATTGTAATTCCATCTGTGTATATAGCATGCTGACAATTCCTTTTCCTAGAAAAATAAAAAGGATCATCACTATATGACCAATACGATCTCAATATTTTAGTAACCAACCAAGTAGCATATGTATGATAATTGTCTTTAAATAATTCCTTTTCGTTAAACCATGATAAATCTACATTCATATAAAAATGCTTTTTTACATCACTTCAATTTTATAACATGAGAGATTGCTCTTATATCATTGACTGATATACTTATATATTAATTTAAATGTATAAAACGAATTATAATTTGCAAATAAAATTTTATCATCATACCTTATATGGAAAATAATTAAGAGGGATGGAAATTGGAGGAGGAATTTTATAGGGTTAAACGATTTAATACAGGTAATTGCGAATTATATTTTTTGGCATATGATTCTTTTTCAGTTAGAAGCATGGCGACATATGTTAAAGGTAAAAGTATTAAAATAGCAATAGATCCGGGGATTGCAATCGCACCTAAAAGATATGGATTACCACCTACGAATTATGAATTGGAAGAATTAGAGAATGGTAGGAGAAGAATTATAGAGATATGTAAGGATTGCGATATCGTTATAGTTACGCATTATCATTTCGACCATCATCCACATTATGACGATTTGGAATTTTATGAAAAAGTGTTCTTTGGAAAAAGGATATATTGTAAAAATCCTGAAAAATTTATAAATAAATCTCAAAGGAATAGAGCCAAGATATTTCTCTCAATAGTTAAGGATAAGGCAGAAGTGATATATTCTGATTCAAAAAGTTTTGAAGTAATATCATTCTCAAATCCTTGTCCTCATGGAGCTTCGGATAGACTTGGATATATAACTATGGTTCTCTTAAATTTTAATAAGAAAATTTTGTTTGCTTCAGATACTCAAGGGATACTTCACGAAAAAACTAAGGAAGAAATAATTGAGATGAATCCCGATATATTGATAACGAGCGGACCTCCGACATATTTACTGGGATATAGATTGTCGAAGAAAGATTTGGAGAAAAGTTATAAAAATTTCGAGGAAGTATTATATAGGACAGATGTTAAGATAATTGTGATAGATCATCATCTGCTAAGAGATATAAATTATAAAGAATATGTGAACAATTTAAAATCCATTGCAAGAGATTTTGGTACTAATATTTATACAGCTTCGGAATCAATAGGTATTGAGGAAAGATTATTGGAAGCTAGAAGAAAGGAATTTTTTAAATATGCAGAAAATAATATGCTTTGCACATAAAAGGGATTTGGACGGAATAGGATGTCATGCAATATTGAAGAGACATGCAAAAAAGCATGGAATTGAAATAGAGAATGTATACGTTGATTATGGAGACTTAATAAGAGAAATAAGAAAAAGGGAGGATGTGAGGAATTCTATTATAGTGATAGCGGATATGGGTTTTTCCGACAATTTTATAAATCATATCGATTTATTCAAAAAAATATCAAATAGAAATATCGTTTATTGGATGGATCACCATAACTGGGATAAGTATAAAGATATTATCAAATTCTTAAATATAAAATTTATTATAGATAAAGATTTATGTGCATCAGAAATTGTATATAACTTTTTCGATAGGAATGATGAAATATCGAAGAAGATTTCAAGGCTTGCAAGGATACATGATTTCATGCTAACTAACGATGATGAATTTAACCTTGCCTTTAAAATATACGAAGTTATTTCGTCGCATATGTTAGATTATGATTATATTGCAGAGGAATTATCTAATGGGAATTTTTGGAACGAAAGCTTTGAACAAATATATAATAGGTATAATATTTTGAAGAGATATGAGCTTGAAAAGTGCAGAAAGAATTTAAGGATATATAAAGTATGTGGGCTTAAATTCGGGATAACATTGTACAGCAATATTTCGGCAACGACAGTTTCGTATTATCTATTGAACGAATATGATTTGGATTTCATTGTATGTTGCACGAAGAAAGGAAGGTTAAGTTTTAGAAGGAGAAACAAGAAGGTTGACATGGTTGAGATTTCAGAATTATTTGGAGGAGGAGGAAGGGAGGATGCTTCCAGTGCAAGTTACGGCAGAGAAATATCGGAAAAAGATTTTGACGAGATTGCGTCGGTAATTGTAAATCATTTGAATAAGAAATATGCAGGTGATTTAGATGAAATGGGAAGTCAGAGTCATGTATAAAAAGGGAGTTGATGATCCAGAAGGATTAACAACATTGAAAGGTTTAAGAATTCTCGGATTTAAAAACGTGAAAAATGTTAGAACTGCAAAGGTATATAATATTGAGGGCGATATTTCTAGAGAAGATGTCGAGGAAATGTGTAAAAAGTTACTCGTTAATCCTATAAGTCAAGATTACGAAATAAGAAAGGTTGAAGAAAAGACGGATATGAAAGTTAGAAAAATAAGGAATGGGACAGTTATAGATCATATTCCAGCAGGGAAATCGTTAAGCGTATTGAAAATATTAAATCTAGACAAATATAGCGATACCGTATTAATAGCGATGAACGTTCCTTCGAGAAAGATGGGTAAAAAGGATATATTGAAAATTGAGAATAGAGAATTAAGAGAAGATGAGGTTAATAAGATTTCCTTAATAGCTCCAAATGTTACGATAAATATAATTCGAGAATATAAGGTTGTTGAAAAGAGAAAGGTAGAAATTCCTGATATTATAGAAGGAATTATAAAATGTAGCAATTATAATTGTATAACGAATTACGAGAATATAAGGACAAAGTTTATCGTTGAAAAGAAGAACCCTATTAGAGTGAGATGTTATTATTGTGAGAGGGTTATGTACGAGAATGAAATATTGAACAATTTGATATATTAACATGGAATTTAGAATAATTTATACCGATGAGTTCCTAAAACATAATAAAGATGGGCATCCTGAAAATAAGTATAGGTTAAAATCGATTGTTAATTATCTTAAAGAAAAGGATTTGTTTAAAAATGTTATTCAACCAATAAAGGCATCCGAAGAACATATATTGCTTGCACATAAAAAGGAACTGATCAACATTGTAAGGAGATTTTCCGAAAGAGAGTTAAACATAGATTTAGATACATATACGAATAAACATAGTTACGATGTTGCACTTTTGGCAGCTGGTTCATTAATAAAGGCTGTCGATATTATAAATGAATGCGATTTTATCTTCTGCCTTGTAAGGCCGCCTGGTCATCATGCTACGAAAGATCAATCGATGGGTTTTTGTTTGTTCAACAATGTAGCAATTGGCGCAAAATATGCTAGGAGAAAAGGCTATAAAAAGATTGCAATAATTGATATAGATGTTCATCATGGAAATGGAACACAGGATATATTTTATAATGAAGATGTATTATTCATCTCCTTACATAGTTCAAGATTATATCCAGGAACTGGATTCATAGAAGAGATAGGTGAAGATGATGGAAAGGGATTTAATATAAATATTCCATTACCTCCAGGAACAGATGACAACAATTATCTCTACGCATTTAACGAAATAGTTTTAAATATACTTAATGAATATAGACCTGAAATAGTTTTCATCTCTGCTGGTTATGATACGCATCAAAATGATCCTCTTGGAAATTTCTATTTAACAAACTACTCATATTATAACATATTTAAAGAAATGTCAAAATATAAAGTTATTGCAGCACTTGAAGGTGGATATAATTTAGATGCAATTGCTCTCGGTGTATATTCTAGTATAAAAGGGGTATTAAAGGAAGAGGTTACTTTTGAAAAGAGGTTGAAGAGTCTTGATGTAAAGCAATCGACAAGAAATGTTGTAAATGATTTGAAAAATATCCTACGTGACTATTGGAGTTTTTAATATGAAGATTGGATTAATTGGGGGAAGTGGAATTTATGATCCTAAAGTTTTTGGAAAAGCAGAAATAATAGCTGTTGAAACACCTTACGGAGATGTAAAGGTATATAAAGGATACGTTGATGATATCGAAGTATATTTTATACCAAGACATGGAGAAAAACATCAATATCCGCCGCATAAAGTCATGTATAAGGCAAACATCTATGCATTCAAGAGTTTAGGTATTGAAAGAATATTGTCCACGAATTCTGTAGGTGCAATTAATACGAAGTTAAAACCCGGAACAATCGTTGTTCCAAGCAATTTGATAGATTTTACATTGAGAGGGGATACATTTTATGATAATGAAACGGTACATATAGATATAACAGAACCATTTTGTAAAGAAGTTAGAACAGCAATTATTCTATCGTGTATCGATTTAGGAATAGAATTTTATCCTAGAGGAACTTACGTATGCACACATGGTCCTAGATTTGAAACGAGTGCTGAAATAAAAATGTTTAAAAAACTTGGATGTGACATTGTGGGCATGACAATATATCCAGAGGTTTCACTTGCCAGAGAGCTTGAAATGTGTTACGCATCAATATGTACGGTGACAAATTTTGCTGCAGGATATCAAGATAAACTTACGGCAAAGGAAGTTATAGATATTGTAAAAAGGAATGAGGAAAAGCTTAAACGATTAATCGCCGAGAGTATAAAAAGAATACCAAAAGAGAGAAATTGTAGTTGTGCAAAGATTTTAAAAGATGCAAAACTATAATTTTTTATGGCAGAAGAAAAAAGAATATTATGTTCCGAAATTATTGGAAAGGAAGTAATAACCGAGGGAGGTATAGTAATAGGAAATGTAGTTGATTTAGATATAGAAACATCTTCTGGAAGAGTTTTGATGTTAATAGTTAAGCCAAAAAAGGGTGAAATTCCAATATATTTTAAGAGAGATGATGATGGAAATTTACTCATACCATTTAGCTACGTTAGGAATATAATGGATTACGTAGTTTTATATGAAAGGTAAGGTTGAAATTTTTCCTTTGGATAATCTTCCAGTTATTAAACCAGGGGATGATCTTGGAAAGATAATAGTAGATTGTATAAAAAAAAAGGAATTGAAATAGAAAATGGAGATATAATTGTTATTACAGAAAAAATTGTATCAAAATCTGAAGGAAGGTTAATAAAAATAGATGATATAAAACCTAGTAAAAAAGCTCTAGAAATAGCAAAGATATGTAAAAAGGATCCAAGAATTATTGAACTAATATTAAGAGAATCTTCAGAAATATTATTTGTTACAGAAAGCTTCATATTGGTTAAGACAAAACATGGATTTATATGTGCAAATGCTGGGATAGATGAAAGTAACATCGAACATGGCTATGTAAAATTACTTCCTGAAAATCCTGATGAATCGGCGAAAAAAATTAGGAAGAGAATTGAAGAATTAACAGGTAAGAAAGTTGGCGTTCTAATTATAGATTCAATGGGGAGACCTTTTAGACATGGTTCTGTAGGAACATCAATCGGTTCAAGTGGATTGCGATGTTTATATGATAGAAGAGGCCATAGAGATATATATGATAAGATTTTAAGAAGTACAATTGTATGCATATCGGATAACATTTCTGGAATACCAAATTTAATATTTGGAGAAGCAAATGAAAGGATTCCTGCATGTATAATTAGAGGTCTGGGAGAATATTTGGGAGAAGGTTCGGTTAAAGAAATTTTGAGGAAAGAAGAAACAGATTTATGTTTGAGGTTAATAAAAGAATATAAAAAAGAGAAAGGATTAGAATATATAATTTTTAGGATTTAACCCTTTTTCCAAGATTTTTCATTAATTCTATAAAGAATCCGACACCATATTGGAAGTCTTCATCTCCCGTAACTGATAGCATGGAGAATCTTCCATACTTCTTTGCAGACGTTTCTTCAAGAGCTTCTACGAGAACCTTTAATTTATTCAAAACATCTGGTTTTGATAATGTATCTATAATTGTTGAAATATCCTTTGAGATGCCATTTGTCATTCTGTTATTTAATATTTGTAATATATTATTGATAAGGGATGCTGCATTTTCTAAGAATTTAATCGTTTCTTCTCTTGATAAATTCTTAATTGTAGATAGCAACCCTAGCAATAAGGGCATATTTTCAACAGCATCTTTAATATATGTATTGCATTCCTTCAATATCCTTATCGAATCCTTACTTATAATTGTTTTCAATATGTTTTCAATTACATCCAACTCTTCAGGTTTTAACTCTTTAAATATATTGTTGATTACGTTTAATATTCTAAGATACTTTAACAAAATTTCTTCGGAAACATCCATATTATATATTTCTTTTAGAATATTTTCCATGTTAATCTTAACAGCAAATTTGCAGGCAATTTTTAACGAATTCATTAATACTGGAATATGTTCCCTTATATCATTTATAACATTCATTGTATTATCCATTAAATATTTGATATTATTTATATTTTTATTTGTAATTGATAATATTGAATAAAAATCTTCACTCTCAATTAACGATTTAATATCTTGAATATTATTTTCCAAGTTTCTTATAACTTTATCCAAATCGAATTTTAACAAGTCGACCAACCTTAAATATTTATCAAGTTCTAGCATTGAGAATAGTTCTGGATAACTTGTCAATAAGTTATTTATTACAGATTCGAATGCTTCTTTTAAATTTTCGATTGATTTTGTTATTTCGTCAAAATTTTCTGCAAATCTTTTAAATTTTATAAATCTTTCGTCCGATGTTATTTCTTCAATCCTTGAACTAATGGTTTTCATCATGTCTTCAATTGTAGGAAGTAATGCGGAAGAAATTTCTTCGAGTTCTTTAATTCGATTATATATATAATCTACCTTATTTTTTATATCACGAATCTCCTCTAAATGAGGAGTTTTTTCGTCCAAAATTATCACCAAATATCTTTTACAATTTTAACATATGGAAAAGGTTTTGATTACAAGACCTGAGGGAAAATCCTTGAATTTAGATGATATAACTTCAAAATTCAATATAATACCTGTCATTGTAAAAGCGTTGAGAGTGAGAGAATTGGATTTTGATGTTGAAGATTTTGATGAATACTCGTCTATCGTTTTTTTAAGTGAGATTGCAGTTGATATATTTTTAAAGAAATATAAAGATATAAACAACAAGAAAATCTTTTGTATTGGTTCTAAGACGGCATTGAAGGTAAAATCTTATGGATTTGATGTTACACATTTTCCAAACAAGTTCGATAGCACTTCTCTTGGAAAATCTTTAATATCTATGTTAAAAGGAAATGAAAAAATATTAATTATTCGATCGAAAAAGGGTTCAAATGAATTGTACGAAATTTTGAGCAAGAAATTTTTCGTAAAAGAATTATACGTGTATGATCTATTGCCTCCAGATAAATCAGAGGTTGAGAAATTTGAAAGAAATATAGATGATTCAATAGGGGTTATTTTCACAAGTTCGTTATCCGTTAAATATTTGATTGAAAATCTCAAAGAAGATTCTCTGGAGAAATTAAGGAAAAAAATCTTAATATCTATAGGTCCAAAAACTTGTAAAACTCTTAAAGAATATGGTTTCGAATCAATATATCCAAAGAAATATACAATTGAAGAATGTATCACTCTTCTAAAAAATTTATATGATATATCTAACATACGAAATCGTTGAAGAAATTTTGAAGAAAAAAAAGAGAGGTAAGGTTAAAATCTCCTTTGATTTAGGCATCTCTTATCAGGAAGTGTTTGTAACAAATGATTGCATAATCTTAAAAGATGGTACGAGAATAAATTTCGAATTACTTAAAAGAATAAAAAGGGATAGAATATATGTCTACGATGGAAATATTCTGTACGAATTATCAATCTCGAAAAATGGATATTACAAGCTTGTTCCAACAAGGGATTATCCTACACTTGAAATAAATGGTATAAGAATGCATAGAACAAAAGATGTCACGCCAAAAATTGATACCGAGATGAAACTATCAAAGATAAAAATTGGAAAATATGTCTTGGATACTTGCTTTGGTCTAGGATATACAGCAATACATGCTTCAAGATTTGCAAGATTTGTAATATCGTGCGAAATTGATGAAAACGTTCTATTATTGGCAATGTTCAATCCATACTCAAAGGAAGCATTTTTAAGTAATAAAATACAAATTATAAGGGGCGACGTTTCTTTCGTAATCAAAGGAATACATGATGAATGTATTGATACAATAATTCATGATCCTCCTAGATTTTCACTAGCTGGCGAATTGTATTCAAGAGAATTTTATCGAGAAATGTATAGGGTATTAAAAGAGGGAGGGTACTTGTTTCATTACGTAGGAGAGCCTGGTAAATACAGAGGTTTGGATATAAGAAAGGGAGTTATTAAAAGGTTAAAGGATGTTGGATTTAAAAATGTTAAATGGCACGAAGATGTAAAGGGTATTACTGCTATTAAATAATGATGATGAAGGGTGAACGAGCTGAAATATGATGAGAATTTGAGCTCTGATCAATGCCTTTCAAAATCCCTTATTATTTCAACTCCATATTTCATCAATGCTTCTCTCGTTTTATATCTATCCTTACCGGCTACGATATAAATTATTTGGCTCTCAGAGAAAATATTCTCCAACCTAATTATTGTATAATTTTCATTCATCTTCCTAATATATTCTTCGTACTTATAAACTGGAAGGAATTTGAGCAATTTCTCGACGATTTCTCCAACTCCATTATATGCTTTATACCCTCCCAGTATTATAACATATTTATGTTTTTTGTATATTTCAAAATCCTTTGCTTCTATCCTTTTTAACACATGTCCCATATCAGTAACCTTATCCCTAAAATCTCTAGATAGGTTGTAATCTATATCATTTGCTAAAAGTATTATTTCTCTCTGTTTCTTTCTTGTGTTATCCTTAACCAATGGCTTAAATATGTAGAAATTCCCTTCAATTAAATCCAAAACAAGAAGTTCATCTGCTACTCCGTTATTATCAAAATCGAACGTTGCAATCAAATTAGCTCCCGTTTTGTTATATGTTTTTGTTTTCATTTCAATCGTCTTTTCATCCTCTTTATATATTAACTTGAATTCGTAAACATTTCTACCAGAGTTCATCACGCTTATAAAGCCTTTTTTTACTTCGGTTAAATTCACATACTTACTACTCTCTCCCATTACAAAATCGTCCAATATTTTATCTCCGTCCAAATCTATTAGGTCGAAACTATCAGGACATTGTACGAATAATCCTATAGGTATTCTTTGTTTATCTTTTATTATTACAAAATCTGATGAAAGAATACCTATCGATTCCTTAATATTATCTAAGTCATAGTCATATGGAAATAATTTGACTGGACATTTGCTCGTAATGGAAATATATGTTGTGTAATATTCGTTGAAATCTTTAAGTATTTTGATTGTTCCATCAGATAATAATATTGCAATGTCATTCTCAATTCCATCTTTATCTATATCAAAGAATTCAACATCCCATACCCTCTCTTCTAAAGCCTTTGAATAAACAATTCTCTTAGATTCATATACATCTAATATCTCCGATGAAAATGCTACAAGAATATTTCTATGACATTTAACCTTAACACCTGGAGTTCCTACAATTCTCTTAAATATTTCCTTTCCTTCCTTCAATACTATTAGTTTATCTCCTTTTCCAATTGCTATCTCATCGTAATATCCATCTTCATCAAAATCAAGAGAACATATACTTCTACCAGTCTCTTCTATCTTTGATAATATGGTTCCATCTTTATCTAATATATAAATCTTACTTGAAAGTATTGCAATCTCATCCCTCTTTCCATCTCTATCCCAATCAATATCCGATAAATCATAAATTATTCCTGGAAATCTTTGCAATAATCTTAAACCTGAAGAGTCAACAATATATAGGGAATTTCTCGAAACAATCAATATTGTATCATAAACATCGTCACCATTAAAGTCAAATTTTTTATAAATATCTACGTCGAAAAATAGTATATTTCCAAACATTTCTTCCTTCATTTCATACGAATGAGAAATTTGAAAAAGTAAAAATAATATGCCTAATGCATATATTAATTTATTCATAAAAATAAATTATCATTTAAATTATAAAATTATTCGCCAGCTACCTTTACTCCTAAAACTCTAAGCTCTGCGTCAGTTAATCCAACTGCTCTAAGTCTATCCCTATTTCCTCTTAAACTTTCAATAGAATTTATACCCAATGCTCCCATAACTTCTTTAATCTCATGCGTCCATGCTTTTATAAGATTGGCAACCCTTCTCGCACCTTCATCCGGATTCAATCTCTTCCTTAGTTTCGGATCTTGTGTAGCTATGCCCCACGCACATTTTCCAGTATAACATCTTTTACATACGGTACAGCCCAAAGCTATTAAAGCTGCTGTTCCTATATATACGGCATCAGCTCCTAAAGCTATAGCCTTAACAACATCGGCAGCACATCTTATACCACCACTTGCTATTACTGATACCTGATTTCTTATACCTTCTTCTCTCAAT